>JAQVZT010000143.1 GCA_028708055.1 Methanothrix sp. | reverse complement strand
GTATTTGTCGAGATATCCATGCTACTTCCCTTCAAGAAGACGTATGGTTCGGCTATTAAAAAAGATTATCCATAAAAGTCTGGAAAAATTAGGAAGCGTTCAAACCGTTAGTGCGAAATATGGGTTTTACGATTTCCCAGCTACTATTCGCAGAGTGACCGGAATACGGCGGATTTCCCAGGACCACCATAATTGGCATATCTCTTTTTACAACTGATGATTCATTTGCTTCTTCGGTTAGGGTTCTTGAAAACATTGTATTCCATATGTTTTCGGCCTCCTGCAGTGTATTTGTGAGAAATATTCCTAATCGTTCATTGCTAGCGAAATCATATCTCCAAAATTCTTGTTGATCATCTGGCAAATCACGACCTGCTAGTTGCATCCCTAACTTGAAGTGCGCTACTGCGTATGATGCCATCAGTAGTTCAAAACCAAAAATACGCTTTAGCAATTTCTCCCTTACAAATAAAGACCAATATCCTGCGCCCATAGTTTCCATGTAACTATTACGAATATAATCGACTATGTTATATAGAAATGTTCCCGTACCGCATGCAGGATCTAAAATCAATACTCTAGGACACGTTATCTCAACAGTCTTTGGGAGTTGTTGACTTTCGGGACTCCCACGGTAATCTGTAAAATACTTTTCCCGCGTATATTTTGTTTCGGATAATGTGTCCAAAAATCCTCCACTTATTTCAAAATGATTCTTTAGAACAAGATCTACAGAACGTACAATGTAGGACACAACTGGTTCCGGCGTATAATAAACGCCGCGTAGTTCACGGAGACTTGGATCATACACTTTTAAGAATGTTTCATAGAAATGGATTACGGGATCTTCTTGTTTGCTTCGCTTGCCAAAATTCGATAATACTGCATCAATGTCAGTACTATTCAGGATTTGAACTAAATCATCGATGAAGGGCGCATGTGGTTCATCTTCTATTCCCAGACCTGTTATGGAGGCAAACAATTTCCTAAGGAATGGATTAGTCTTTGGAATCTCACTCGCAGCGCCAGATCTAATGAACGGAGTAGAAACCCTGTGGTTGCAGCGAGCTGCAAAAAGACCGTAAACAATTGTCTGAGCATATATGTCGGCAAACTCGCTGATCCTTTCTGGTTGCCCAATTTCAGGAATTAGAACCCTGGCTATCGCCTCTCTAAGATCCACTAGCTCATTGGACGCCATATTTTCTCTAAATGAATTTAAAACTATTTCACGTATAATTTTAGCTATTCTTGCTAACTGATTTGCAAGACTAATCGGAGTAGTTATTTTTTCAATTGCTTGGCTTAAATAGCCATTTAAGAGATTTAAAGCTTCAACGCATCCGTCTGGATCAAATTTTATCTTGCCACTTTTCTCCATGTGACCTATGCGGGCTATCTCTCGTCTTTCCTCATAAACATACCAGCGAAATTCGAGATAGTCCGTCAAAATCAAGTTGTGTAGCGATTCACGATAGCGTTTGAGCTGGTCAGAATTCTCCGCTTCATCCAAAGATTTCCCAATGATTTTTGTCTCTATGTATCCAATGGACAGATTGCCTCTTCTTACAATGAAATCAGGAGCACCACAAGTCTCTCTTTTAGGCTCATTTATTGCTACAACATCTTTAGCTAGAGACTCTATGAGCCCCTTTAATGCAGCTCGGTAGGTATGCTCAGTAGCCTTTCCTGTTTCAAATTCTTTCTTTACACTAGCTAGATACAATTTTGCATATTCAGTGGTTTCATTTGGCGCCGCCAAATATATCTCCCTCAGAGTGTCTCAATCACCGCTCACACGAAAAAGCTTGCGGAGATCTTTTGAGTACTATATTGTTTTAAACCTGTATATATTTATTATTGAAATGTTTGCTCTTTGTATTAAAGAGCGAAATTATAATTAGATACCTGCTAAAGAATATGCAGCAAACCAGAATTACAGATATGCGAAATGGAGCGGATCAAAACTATTTAGGTTGATGCAAATTTTAATACTAATATATTAAAAATAGTACTTATAATTTATTAATCGCAATGGACAGCGCCGGGCAGAACCTGGGCGCGGACGGCTACCGCGATGTGGTCGCCGCCCTGGACGCGCCCCTGGGCAGGCTGGCCGAGGCATGTCGCGACAGCAACGTGCTTCTCGCAGTCACCGCCGACCATGGCATGGTCTTTCCTTCCGGGACCGGCAAAGGGGGCCACTCCGCAGAGAAATATGCCGCCCGGCCTGAGGCGCTGCGCGTTCCCCTGGTCTTCCTGGGGCCGGGAGTGGATGAGCTGAACCTGGGCGGCCGCTGGTCTGAGATGGATATCGCGCCCACCGTCCTGAATCTGCTCAACATCTCCGGCAACCTCTCCGGCGAGGGCAGGATCCTGCCAGTGGCAGAGAGCTTCGAGCTGCGCGTCACCGGCGCGCCCGCGGGTCTCGCGCTGTGGCGCGATGGGGTCCGGCTGGCCAACGGAAGCGCTGGTGACTGCCGCTTTCTGGGTCTGTCGCGCGGTCTGCACAGCCTCAAGGCCGGGGACAGGGAATGGGTGGTGCTGGTGAATGGAGACGCGGCGATGGATCTGGCGGGGAAGGCAGCGCCACAAGGAGACTGGAAGAGGATAATCGGGATCGTGCTCATTTTAGCCATAAACCTGGCAGGAATTGCCATCATCGTGAGGATCTGGAGGAAGGGCAGCTAAATCAGCGCTGGGCGCGGGCTCTATTGGAATGGCTTGGGCACTTCCAGGACAAGCCCTATTGCCTCCTTGATGTTTGCCAGAGCTTCTTCTCTTGTCTCGCCCTGGCTTATGGAACCCGGCAATTCGAGGCATCGGACTGTGAATCCACCTTCATCCTGCGGTTCGAGGATCACTGTGTATTTCATGATGATAGTAGCCGGTTTCGCATTCAAGGGATATGAATTATGCGATTTGGGCCTTTTCGGCTTCACAGAAGTGCTGCGGTCCGGCGAAGCTCTCGCGTGCCTCTCGCGCCTTGGCGAGCCGGGGCGCATCTGGCCGATCCCGATGCGTGGGGCTGCTGCTTGCCGGACTTTCCGCGCAGAGGGGGATCGGCCAGATCATGTCTCCTCCACCTTTCATTCAGTTCCTTTTGCCATCTGAACCGCTCTTGATTGCCCTTCTGCCTTTGCGGATTTGTTTTTCATTTGAGGTCCATTTTCAAAGATCGCCTGTCCACCTCTAAACTCTTTCGAAAAATTTATATTACTGAAGTTTGATCAGTACTAAAAATACTAAACTGTTTAAAGGTACACCTGGAGAAATCGAGATGAAAAGCCGAATATTTGCAGGGGCGCTGATTGCCCTTGCCGTCCTGATTCTGGGGGCGGCAATGGCGGCTGGCGCAGAACAGAGCGGTATCGCCATAACCAATGCCAATTTCGCCGCGCCAAGTCCCGAGAAGGAGAACCTGAATGAAGAGTGGGTTGAGATCACCAATCTGGGAACCGAGGATGTGAACCTCGCCGGATGGACACTGGAGGACGCCCAGAATCACACCTACAAGTTCCCTGATTTCAGCCTGAAGGCGGGCGGCGTCGCCAAGATCCGCACGGGAACCGGCAATGACACAGCCGCGGATCTCTTCTGGAACCGCAGCTCTTCCATCTGGAACAATGATGGAGACGTGGCCACATTGAAGGATGCTTCGGGAAGCATTGTCTCCCGCTATCCTGAAGAGGAAAAGGCAGCCTGAATATCCTTTCTGGCCATCCTTTCCGTATGCTCCTATTTTTCATTTTTCTTCTGGTCTATCAAATAATGCCCCGTTTTCCATAAACGGCACACGCGATGATTTTCCCGATCAAGCCAGAGCGCAAGTAAGAAATGCCATTCCGCCCTACTATTATTTGGTGCATTTGAGATGAAACTTGAAGAGATGTCGAGCATATTGAAATCCTCCTTAGGAATTCGCGAGAATATTGTGGGCGTAAAACTGTTTAAGAGCGAAGCAGAAATCCCAAAAGACCTGGTGCTGATGGAAAAGCCTCTGCACTACTGCTCCATGATCCAGGGCGCGAGAAGGGAAGGAAAGAGCTTCTTCGCCCGGGCAGACCAGCATGCCTGCAAAGGCGGAGCCTCAGGCATCGGTGTGGTCCAATGCCCGGAGAACATCGCTTCCGGAACTCTGTACTTTGACAAGCTGCACAAATGCGAGACCAAGGATGTGGGCAGCAGCATCGCCGCCAATATGCCTCGCCTTCTTCCCGGCAGCACAATTGCGACCTTCGTGGCACCACTGGACAAGATGCCCATGAGCCCGGATGTGGTGATCTTCGTGGGCACTCCCCTCACCGCCAGGCGAATCGTGCAGGCGGTCATGTTCAAGGAAGGAGGACGGGCCAGCTTCAACACGGCAGGAATTCAGTCCTTCTGCGTGGATGCCACTGCCTCGCCCTATCTCAAAGGAGAGGTGAACGTCTCCTTTGGCTGCGATGGATCGGCGCGGAACTCCGGCCTGGAGGATGAGGTCGTCGTGGTGGGAATTCCCTTCGCGCTGATGGAAGACATCTGCACCGTCCTCAAGACGCATTACGAGGGCTGGGACAAGTTCATGAGAGGCTGAGGTGAAAAAGGATCATGTTTGAAAGAATCCTGATTGCAACCGACGGCTCCAAGCACAGCGAGCGGGCCGCCGAGGTGGGAATAGAGATGGCCGGGCTCTACGGCTCAGCCGTAACCGCTCTTTTTGTGGTGGATATCGGCAAGGAGTACGGCCCGCTGGGCGATCTTGTTTCAAAGTTTGCTGACGACCTGATCGCAGGCATCAAACGCAATCTGAAGGATCAGGGCGAAACGGCCACCAAAAAGGTTGAAGAGATTGCAGCGACGGCTGGAATCACCGTCACCAGGAAGATCGAGGAAGGCTATCCTGCCGAGGACATCCTCCGCGTCGCAAAAGAGGGCGATATGAACCTCATAGTCATGGGCGGAATCGGTGCCACCGGGCTGGAAGGATTCCTCCTGGGCAGCGTTGCCGACAAGGTAGTTAGGAGCAGCTCCATTCCAGTGCTTGTGGTTAGAAAGCAGTAGGATTGCAGGATTGCGGAAGTTTTAGATCTTTCAGAAATTTCGCATCCAACCGGAGATTTCAGTGCGGCCTGCCTGCTACTCTCCACTTGAGGAGCACACCTTCGTCCAGCGGCTGCACCTGGCCTAAGGTCAGCCTGGGAAAATGATCCAAAAATCCCGGTCCGTCCACCAGGGTAGGGGCATTTGCTCCCCCGATAATCATAGCTCCCACATAGACGCAGATCTCATCCACCAGGTAGAGATTGAGAAGCGACCAGTTTAGCGTAGCTCCTCCTTCCACCATGAGGCGTCTCACTCCCTTATCAAAGAGCCGGGAGAATAGCTCAGCCAGATCAACCTTCTCGCTTCCGCATACTATTATCTCAGATCCGGTTGAGGCGATCCGGTCCAGCCGTTCCCTGGCAGCCGAGCGGCTGACTGCCAGGATAGATCCCGGTCCCAGCGCCTGGGCGGATGGCGGCGTTCTCGCCCGGCTGTCGGCAATGACCCGCAGCGGGCTGTCCGGCAAGCCCTTCATCCTTCTCTGCTCGCGGTAGATCTGCGATTTGACCCTCAGGCCGGGATCATCTGCCAGGACCGTTCCCACTCCTACCATGATGGCGTCGCTCTCCGCCCGGAGAAGGTCGACTCTCGCTTTGTCTCCCTGGCCTGAGATCCTGACCTGGCAGCGCTCAAAGGAGCTGATCTTGCCGTCTGCGCTCATAGCGCTGTTGATGAATACAAAGGGCCTGGCCGTAACTTTTTCACCTCGATTGCGTGCCTCCTGGCAGGGCGCGCCTGGAAAGCTCAATCTGATGATGGGGCTGAAGAGGAGCTAAATAGTATGCTGCTCCATTTTAAGGGTATGCCTCAGGCGCGTGAGATCCTCTTGCAGGGAACCATAATCTATGGCGACGATTTCACACCACTGGAAGGTTACATCAGCATTCGGGATGGAATCATCCGGGAGTTTGGCCAAGAGAAGGTGGACGCTGAATATGAGGGCATCGTTTGTCCCCGCTTTGTAAACGCGCATGTCCATACCGGCGACTCGGCCTTCAAGGACCCCCCATTTTTGCCGCTCCCTGAGCTTGTGGGGCCTGGCGGATTGAAGGCCAGAAGGCTCTCTCAAGCTCCGCGAGCTGCTCTCTTGGAAGGCATGAGAAGAAGCCTGCGGCTGATGGCAGCTTCCGGAACCTGTGCGTTTGCCGATTTCAGGGAAGGTGGAACTGAGGGGATAGCCATGCTGCAAGAGGCCCTGCTCGGCCTGCCTCTGGTTGCCAGGGTCCTTGGGCGGCCAGGCCCCGGCCAGATGACAGGCCCGGACAGCTGCTGGGGCCTGGGAATAAGCAGCACCCGGGACCACGACTGCGGCATGGTTCGAGCTGCAGTGGCCGCCGCCAGGAGGGCCGGCCAGGCGGTGGGAATCCATGCAGGCGAGTCCGGCAGGGATGATATCGACGAGGCGATTGCTCTTAATCCTGATTTCCTGGTGCACATGAACCATGCGGAAGAGCAGGATCTGAGGGAAGCGGCCCGACTGAACTGTCCGG
>JAQVZT010000142.1 GCA_028708055.1 Methanothrix sp. | reverse complement strand
GCTCGTGAAATCGCCCTGCACTTCAGCCCGGGCGAACTGGTGGATTACAGGCGAATAGATGAAGCATGGCTTTACGAATGAGATCAGGCAGAGTGCATCTTCTGCCTCCTCTTATCGGAGCCTTTAAATTCTCAAACTGAGATGTATTTTTTAGACTTACTTCTTTCAGGGCGCGACCGCTATGCAACATAAGTCCAAAAAAGCTGGCAAGACGAAGGAGGGCGAGTCCAACCTCAGGACACCCATAGTAGTGGTAATGGGGCATGTGGACCACGGCAAGACCTCTCTTCTCGATAAGATAAGGGGGACGGCCGTGGCCAAGGGCGAAGCCGGCCTCATCACCCAGCACATTGGAGCCACAGAGGTCCCGCTGAGCGTCGTCCAGGATTTCTGCGGATCTCACTTCGGAAAGGAGATGCAGGTTCCCGGTCTGCTGTTCATCGACACTCCAGGTCATCATGCATTTACCTCCATGCGAAGCCGGGGCGGCTCTCTGGCAGATCTGGCCGTGCTGATCGTGGACGTGAACGAGGGATTTCAGCCTCAGACCAATGAGTCTTTGGCCATTCTCAAGCGGTTCAGGACCCCATTCGTAGTCGCTGCCAACAAAATGGATCGTCTCAGCGGCTGGCATTCGGTCCCTAATGCTCCCTTCGGCAAGAGCATCAAGGCGCAGAACGAAAGGGTGGCCGAGGAGCTGGACACCAGGATCTACGAGCTGGTGGGAGAGCTCTACAAACAGGGATTCAATGGAGATCGGTACGACCGCATCTCAGACTTCACAAAGACGGTTGGAATCGTGCCCATCAGCGCCATCACCGGTGAAGGTGTGCCGGATATCCTAATGATTCTCGTGGGTCTCGCGCAGAAATTTTTAAAGGATAACTTGAAGCTTGCTGCAAACGGCCCGGGCATGGGTACAATCCTCGAGGTAAAAGAGGAGAAAGGCCTGGGAACAACACTGGATGTCATCCTCTACAACGGGGAATTCAATTCGGGCGACACGATAATTGTGGGAACCGCTCATGACCCCATTGTCACAAAGATCAGAGCCCTTCTCAAACCCAAGCCCCTGATGGAGATTCGAAGCGAAGAGAGATTTCTGCCGGTAAAGCACGTGGCAGCAGCATCAGGCGTGAAGATATCAGCGCCCAAATTGGAAAACGCCCTCGCCGGATCAACCATCCGTGTTGTGGCCAACGCAGAAGAGATAGACACCCTCTCTCAGGAGCTGAAATCGGAGCTCGAGGCGGTGCGCATTGAAGGCGAGAGCGAAGGCGTGGTCCTGAAGGCAGACGCCATAGGATCTCTGGAGGCACTGGTGGGCGAATTGAAGGCCAAGAACATTGCCATTCACCATGCCGATGTGGGTCCCGTCTCCAGAAGGGATGTGATCCGCGCTTCCGCCATAAAAGATCCCCTCCTTTCCGCAATCCTGGCATTCAATGTGCCGATCCTTCCCGATGCCATCAGCGAGATTCAGAAGACCAATGTGCCCGTATTTTGCAGCGATATCATTTACAGCATTTTAGAGAGCTATGATCAATGGACTGAAGAGCAGAAGATGCGCATAGAACAGGAGAGGCTTGAGGCAGTTATCCGTCCCGGTGCCGTCCGTCTTCTGCCGGACTGCGTATTCCGGCAGTCGAGGCCCGCAATCGTCGGCGTTCAGATAATCGGCGGCGTGATCCGCACCCATGTCAACCTGATGAGAGAAGACGGCGCCAATGTGGGTGAGATAAGGGGAATTCAGGCTCGCAACGAAAACGTGGGCTCTGCGACCGTCGGGCAGGAGGTAGCCATATCCATCGACGGGCCAACGGTGGGCAGGCAGATCCATGAAGGCGATATCCTTTACGTCAATATTCCCGAGAAGCATGCCCGCATTGTGGAGCTGGAGCTGAAGCCCAAGCTGGCGGAAGACGAGCGCGAGGTCCTGGAAAATTTCCTGGAGATCAAGCGCAAGAAGGAACCCTTCTGGGGAAGATAGCCCGCGGAACAGCCGGCATCAACAGCATAATTAACGCCATCAATCCAATTGGCATCAACTGCATACTTAGCCTCTGCAGCATAACCATTTTTCCCGTTCCGGCAATTTTCCCCAATCATTCTTAAAAAATTTAAAACATAACTATAAATAGTTATAATATTAGTATCATGTTTTTAAAAAAATTGATGGGTGAGATTATGAGCAATAGCAAGGAAAAAGTTCTTGTCGTGGGCTGCAAGATCGACATGATAGATAAATGCGTGGCCTGCAGTCGTTGTCTGAAGGCGTTCAATGACAGGGATGACGAGTTCAAAGGCCTGAGCCCATCAGCCGAACTCGTTGGATTGCTAGACTGTGGAGGCTGTCCGGGTATCGCAATGGGCGCGAGGCTGAACGAATTCAAGTTCTGGAATCAGCCGCCAATGGGAGACCTGCCAACCCACGTATTCATAGGCATCTGCATTACCGCTAAAAACCAGGCTGGCGAATATATCTGTCCCTATGCCGAGAACATCATCGAGACAATTAATGCCAAGATGGAGACCGACCCAGTCACAGGAACCGATCCAACCGGAAAGTTCCATACTCATAAAGGAACGCACCTAAAAGGCAAGCAGAAACTTCATCCATAAACCATTCACTATTTTTTTCTATTTAAAAAAAATTAAAAAATTAAGGCCTCAGGTCTTCTTCTCGGGCGCCACCGCCATGTCGTACAGACTGTTATCGAATAGATCGCTCTGGTTCACCTTCTTCTGTATGTATTTCATCTCATACTGGGCCTTTGCGTAATCCATAGTGTCGTTGACCAGCAAATGGGGATCGCTCATCCATTTGCCATCCCAGGTCATAATGGAATATTTGATCATCTCCAGATCCTGTCCAGTGCGGTTGGAGTAGATCTCTGCCGCCTCTACGGGATTGGCATTGGCATAGTCGGTGGCGTTCATGTGGGTGCGAATTATCTGTTCCACCAGTTTGGGCTCTTCCCGTATCAGCTTGCCGCTGACAACTATTGCGCAGCAGGCGTGATTTGGCCTCATCTCGCCGGAACGCACCCATGACTTGCCCTTCTTTTCGAGCTCAATCATCGCCGGTCCGGGCTCCGGCAGGAACACCCCATCGACTTTTCCAGCAAGCATGGCGCTAACGGCGTCTCCCGGGGCCATTGGCGTGATGTTGACCTCAGAGGCTCCTATGCCGTTGTTCTCCAGCCATACCTTCAGCAGGGTGTCCTGAGCAGTCCCTGCCGGAAACGTCCCGATATGCAATCCCCGCAGGGAACCTGGCCCTTCATAGACAAGGTCAGGCTTCAGTATCAGTGTTGAGCCATTGGTATTTACTGCCACCACTATCTTTGCATCCAATCCCTCAGTAACAGGCCGGATGAAAGGCGCAGTGCAGATATAGGCAATGTCTATGTCTCCGGCCTTCATCGCCTCCAGCTCAGAGCCGCCAGATGGATAGCCGAATTCCTTGATCTCCGTGATCCCAAACGGCGATAGATCCCTCTGCCACCATTCCTTAACCTGAGCAATCATCTCTGCCACATGATGGGTCGTGGGCTGATAACCTATGCGAAGTTGTGTGGCCATTTCCGTCTTGTTCTCGGGAGACTTTATGCATCCCGAGGAAAAAAGCACAACAACGATGAGCATAGCCATCAGTGTAACAGGAGGAACAATTCTCAAAAACCATCACCTTAAAAACAATATTAATGTGCCCTCAATGTTAATAATCTTTTGGTAAAATTAAGGAATCATTAATGAATCGCAAGGCGGAAATTCAATCTGAATCGCCTGGACCCCATCGGCACAACATCTCTGAATAACCCCGCCGCAGAGAGCAAACGACCTCTCGAAGAATCTCATTGTCCCGTCATCCAGAGAATAATAGAAATCCGCCCGTGGAACTTCAATGCGGATGCAAGCCCATCCATGATCTCCTGTGGCGATTATCTGCGTCTCGCCAGCCTCACTGCTTGAAAGCCTCTCCAGCAGATCGAGCAGAGCATCCTGGAAACGCTCTCTGTCCATGCGCACCATCGGCAGGCTCCTGTCAGCCTTGAGCTTCACAGCAACTCCCTCCAGCCTGTTGACATAAGCGATCCTTGCCCTGAGAGCCATGAGGTAGTCTTCATGCAAATCTGCATATAAAATTGCATCCTCCTCATAGGGCCTGGATAAGGAAAAATCCAGGACATCATGCAAGACGGAATAAAGATTCTCATCGTTAGCATAAAAGGAAGGCCTGAACCCCCGATATGTGACTGCATAATCGCTGAGCATCCTGCCGGCTCTTCTCAGAAGGGACCTATCCAGAACGGATTGCAGCTCCTCTCTCTCAAAGATTGCCTCCAGGTTCTTGATGATCTGCCCCGCCTTATGGACCAGATCCCAATCCCGCTTCTTGCCAAGACGCAACTGCTCCACGAAACAGTTGAAATCAAAGAACAGCTCATCAATTCTCTTTGCATCTATGAGCTTTCCGATGTTCTCCGCCTCTACGCCCTCATCCAGCCATTCGAGCACCAGTGAGACATAAGCCAGCCTGCCAAATATTATTGTGAAAAGCCTCTCCAGCTCCCTCATAAGGTCTTCTGCATAAGTGGCGGTATTCCTGGCCCATTGCTGGCTGATCTCCTCCAGGCCACGGAGGGAGAGCACATCCTGGTACATGGATTGCAGAGCATTCCATGCCGTATCCGCATCGATAATCCGGCCATGCCCGGAGCAACAGTAGAGGATGTTCTTCTTCTCAATGATCCAAATTGTCTTGTAGATGGATTTGATGAGCGCCGATCGACTCCATCCATACGCCCCGGCCATTCCCGGATTGGGGGCAAAGAAGAGGTCTCCGGTGAAAAGCAGGCTTCCCGCCCTCAGGCACAGGCTGTCCGGGCTGTGGCCGGGAATGGGATATACCTCAAGAAAGTCGCCACAGCCAAGCGATATCGTCTGGCTGTGCAATACCGGACCGTAGCGGATCTTCACAGAGTCCACATAATAGGAGAGCTTGCAACTACGCAGATTCAGCTCGATAGCTCCACCAACAAGAATATCCATCTTGTTGAGCAGCTTTATTTCGACTGGTGTCGCAGCCATCTCTCTGCCAAGAAGGCCTGCGAGGGTCAACTCGGGGTCCTGATTTATCAGAGCCTCCGCCCCGATCTCCTGAGCGGCAACATAGACCTCTCCCAGAGCCCGAATCTTCCTGAGGCGGCCCAGCTGAAAGCAATGGTCCTGATGAACATGGGTCAGATATACTACTACCGGCCTTCTCTTCTCATCGAGCATGATGGCAATGTTCTCTACCAGGCAGTCGAGCTGGTCATCGAGGGCACCGGGATCTATCAGTGCAATCTGGTCCTGGCCGGATAGTATGAACGAATTGGATGACATAAGGTCTATCTTTCGAATGTAAGGATAGATCTGCATGCCTCTGGTTCCGGGTATAGGCTGCATAATATTGGATTGTATCATAATAATCATCAGGCGCAGTATCAGCAGTTGCATCATCCGCAGGTACAGTATCATCTGGGGTGATATCAGAGCACGATATCATAAGGCTCGAGATCAGCAGAGATATCATCAATTCCAATATCATCTGGATGTGGTGAGAATCTATATATGTAATGAATATAATCTATATTTAACGATTACGTTAAAACCGGCCAGCTCTTCGATTTCGGAATTCGATGATTGATTGATTTGATGATTGACCGAGGAGAGAGACATGAATCTGCGCAAGAAGACGCTAATTGTCATGGGCATATCTCTCATCCTCGCAGTCCTGATCCTGTACATCACTGCCCAGATGGAACTATTTCTGGGCTTTTCGAAGCTGGAAAATGACCTGATACATAAGGATGTTGAAAGAGCACTTAACGCCATATCAAATGACCTGGGCAGTATGGAGGGGCTGGCAGATCACTGGGCCATAAGAAATGATACTGTTGCTTTCCTGAGATATGATGATCTGTCATTCATCAGAAACAATCAGGAGGAGCTAGCCGATGAGAGCCTGGGCGATATGGGAATCAATCTGCTGCTCTTCATGGATTCTTTCGGGCAGGTGAAATTCAGCAGATACCTGGATGAAAATGGTAGCGGTATGAAGATACCCTCCGATCTATCGGAACAATTGTCTGTTTACGGCTTTTGCCCCGGGTGCCTGGATAAGCAGAGCAAGTATTCTGGAATCATCTTAATCTCTAACAGGCCCATGCTCATAGTCACTAATCCAGTTACCATGAGAAATGGAAATACTTCCTCTGCCGGCAGAGTGGTAATGGGGCGGCTTCTCACGGAAAAAGAGATTGCCAGGCTATCCAGGTCTACTCAATTGCATATAACCATCAAATCGCTGAAAGATAGTGATATGCCTCCTGACTTTAAGCAAGCGGCAGTCTCCCTGCAGGGCAATAACTCCGTAGCAGTCAGGATTTTGGACAACGATACCATTGCAGGATATGCCCTGCTGGATAATATCTACAATAACCCTCTATTGATGCTGAGAATAGACTCGCCGCGGGCGATCTACAGGCAGGAGAAAAGGAGCCTGAGCAGCTTTGTGGTTCTATTCACACTGGCAGACGTTTTTCTTTTCAT
>JAQVZT010000141.1 GCA_028708055.1 Methanothrix sp. | reverse complement strand
CTCACGCCGAGGTCGTAGGCCTTCCGGCAGTCCTCCGGGAAGACCTCGCGGTGCCTCCGTGCCTTTTCTGCCGGATTATGCCCCGGTGAAACATATTTCCCATAATCATCAAACTGCAGAGTATCAGAGGCCACAAGAGTCTCAGAGGAGCCAAAAATCCGTCCAAGAACGAGTTCCGTCAGCCGGATCGGCCCATCAAATCCCATCGCTTTTGCGCTGCCCTCATCTGCGCCCATCGTGTGGATGAATGCAGTCGGGATCTTTCTTGGGAAAAGGGTGGAACGCTCGCGGTCATAGACGAGATACGGAAAGACCAGTCGCTCCAGGAACGACCGCATCTCACCCGTTGCCGTACCAATGTAGACCGGAGAGCCAAGGATGAATGCGTCTGCACCGGCGATCTTTTCAAGCACCGGGGTGAGATCGTCCTTCATGGCGCATTTTCCGTAGCTCTTCCCTTCTATGAGTTTACAGGAAAAGCAACTGGTGCATCCCTTGTAGTCCAGATCGTAGAGGTGAACCAACTCCGTTTTTGCTCCGGCGGATAGAGCGCCTTTGAGCGCATGTTCCAGCAGCGTTGCAGTATTCCACGATTTCCGCGGGCTTCCATTTATTGCGATAACGGTTACCATTAACGATCACCTTTGCGTCATCCTCTTAGGGTGCGAATCCCTCTGAGTGAACAATGAGTTGAGCAATTCCGACACAGGGAGGGAAGCATAGATACCAACGAATATTGCATCCAAATTTAGTTACTATTAAATAATTGAGCCCCCAGTTCATTAATATTATGATTAACCAAGGGCGACAATCCGTTCCACGAATCGAATACTTTCGTGTAAAAAATTATAGGGCTCTGCATGACCTTGAGCTAAAAGGTATCGCCCCGTTTACAGTTTTTCTGGGACCCAATGGCAGCGGCAAATCGACTATATTTGATGTCTTTGCGTTTCTATCCGAGTGCTTTTCCGCAGGACTTCGTAAAGCCTGGGACAAAAGGAGCCGATTCAAAGAATTGCGTACAAGAGGCTCGAAAGGCCCTATTGAAATTGAACTAAAATACCGCGAAAGCAAGGATTCACGTCTAATTACATACCATCTATCAATCAACGAAGGACTGACAGGTCCTTATGTCGCCGAGGAATGGCTCCAATGGAGGAGAGGTTCGCAAGGCAAGCCCTTCCGGTTCCTCGATTTCAGGAACGGCGAAGGTCAGGTGGTAACAGGTGACCAGCCGGACGAAAAAGAAAAACGAATTCACGAGATATTGACCTCTCCGGATGTTCTGGCCGTTAACACCCTGGGTCAGCTTGCCAAGCATCCCAGAATCAGCGCCCTGCGCAGGTTCATCACAGAATGGTATCTATCCTATCTAAACGCGGATGCCACTCGGGGCGTTGCTGAGGCCGGACCTCAGGAGAGGCTCTCCGAGACGGGAGATAACCTTCCCAATGTGATCCAGTACCTGAAAGAACAGCATAGCGGGCGGCTGGCTGAGATTCTCAAGACCCTCTCGGAACGCGTCCCCAGATTGGAGAGGGTGGATTCCCAATTTCTGGCTGACGGTCGGCTGCTGCTTCAGATCAAGGATGCTCCTTTCGAGCAGCCCATCCTGGCCAAGTTTGCCTCAGATGGCACCCTGAAGATGCTTGCTTACCTGACACTGCTTTACGATCCCAGCCCGCCGGAGCTGATCGGCATCGAAGAGCCGGAAAACCATCTGCATCCTCGCCTTCTGCCTGAGCTTGCGGAGGAGTGCCGCATGGCTACAGAGAGAACGCAACTCATGGTCACTAGCCATTCGCCTTTCTTTGTGGATAGCCTCAGGCCGGAAGAGCTCTGGGTGCTCTACAGAGATGAGCAAGGCTACACCCAGGCAAAAAAAGCGTCCGATATGAAGGGCATCCCTGAATTGGTAAGAGAAGGCGCAAGCCTCGGTCAGCTCTGGATGGAGGGCTACTTCGAGGTGGGCGATCCATTGAATGCATCCGGTGGGCCGAAGAATGCTCCATCTCATAGGCCAGGCTGAAGTGCCCGGATAGGTGACATCGAGATGCACATCGAATTTCTTGTGGAGGAGCCTTCCGCAGAGGCTGCCCTGAATAATCTCGTGCCGAAGATCTGTCCCCCCGGCATTACGTTCGATATTCACGCTTTCCGTGGCAAAAGAGATCTGCTGAGCAAGCTGCCACGCCGGATGAAGGCCTATAGCAATTTCATGCCTGATGATTGGCGAATTGTTGTGCTGACCGACGAAGATCGAGATGAATGTCGATCACTAAAGGAACAGCTTGAATTTGCAGCAAAGAATGCCGGTCTGGTGACGAGAAGCATGGCCCGGAACGGATCCAGATTCGATGTCTTGAACCGAATCGCAGTGGAAGAGCTGGAGGCATGGTTCTTCGGTGATGTGAATGCGATTCATCAAGCTTTTAAAAGAGTCCCCCTTTCGCTTGGAGCCAAGTCAGCCTACAGAGATCCAGATGCGATCAAAGGCGGAACCTGGGAGGCCCTGGAAAGAGAGCTGCAAAAAGCAGGATACTTCAAGAGCGGCCTTCCCAAGATCAAGGCGGCAAGGGCAATATCTGCCAACATGCTCCCATCTCGCAATCGCTCCAGAAGCTTTCAAGTATTTCAGCAAGGATTATTAAATATATTGAAGTGATTGAATACTCGCTAATTAATGCTCAGCAATCCATCTCAGCTTCTGGATGATTACCGCTTCGGCATTCTCCATGAGTGTGATGCTCTGCGCTCTGTGCCTGCCGCTCTTTACGATAACAACCGGCCCTTGCATCTTTCGAGCCTCGGCGTAGATCTTTGCACCGTGTAAGGCATCACCTTCTTCATAGCAATCCATCAAACTGCCTCCAGACGGCCCTCTTTCTTTAGCTCGGCTGTGATGCGCCTTACCAGGTCAAAATCCAGCTCCAGATCCTGGGAGATCTCATCTGGATAAGCCTCCTGATTCCTCTGGAAATATCCTATGATCTCTTTTTTTGCCTTTTCATAATCGACGTCACGGCATTTTATCACCTTTATGGCAGTCAGCTTGTCACGTATTGCCTCCCTGACGAAGTCCGATGCATTTAGATAGACACCGGCATCAATCAGATCCTGAATTTGCGAGAGCTCGCTACGAGTGATCTTCGATCCTATAACGCATCCCTGAGATTCCTTCGGTTTTATTGCTCTTGCCATGGGTTAAATCAAGTTAACTATGGTTATAAAACCTTCCCAAAAGACTCGATTGCCCTCACTACACCGTCCCGCATCCCTGTTCCGTGAAGCTCTTCTCGAAGACCTCCCTCTCCGGCGCTACCTCAGCGAAGATCTGCGCCTGGAAGTGCTGCACCTCTGTCCCCTCATCCCGCCAGGCATCCGGCGGCAGCCCGGCCTTGACGCAGGTCTGGGAGAGAAACTCCTGGGAGTCGAATCCCCACTCGGGGGCCACCTGTGGCAGGAGCAGGCCCGTGAACGGCCCTCTGGTGACTATCAGCCCGTCCCTGCCGATCACCACCATCTCGGGCAGCTTCTCCCTGGGCTCGGTGTATGCCTCAGGCTGGGTTAGGATGGTCACCTCCATCTCTATTCTTCCCAGCTCTGCCGGGCGCACGCTGGGAAAGCGGGGGTCACGGCACCCTGCGTTTATGGCTGAATCCACGATGGCTCTGCCCAGGGGCATGATGGGCTGGGGATAGCCGATACACCCCCGCAGGTCCCCTTCCTCGTGCAGGGTTACAAAAACGCCCCGCTTCTCCTCGAATACAGGAGGAAGGCCCTGTGGCTGGGTGATCTTCCTCTTCTCAATGTAGCCGGTCAGAGCCTGTCTAGCCAGACGGACAGCCAGACGGCCCTCTTCCAGTGTAAGCATATATCCAGTTAT
This sequence comes from Methanothrix sp., assembly GCA_028708055.1. GTDB lineage: Archaea > Halobacteriota > Methanosarcinia > Methanotrichales > Methanotrichaceae > Methanothrix. The sequence goes on along the minus strand of JAQVZT010000141.1, from coordinate 2,722 downwards.
GCGCTTGTTGATATTAATACTATTCTGAAAGCTGAGACTTATTTATGGAGTTTTCTGTACCAGCTATTTAAATACAGCTTTTTATCCAGTCGTTTGCAGTGAATAATCATATCGGTATCAAAGGTGATAAGTATGAAGAAACTGGCACTGATTGCATCAATTGCTGGACTGGCGGCCCTTATGACGGCAATTTCGGCCCAGTCAGAGGTCACCAGCCCGACATCATCGACAGGCTCCATAAGCCTGCCAGAGCCCCGTACCGATGGCGGCATTAGCGTGGAGAAAGCCCTCCAGGAGCGGCGTTCCATCCGAAGCTTTACCTCCGAGCCTCTGACTCTTGCTGAGATCTCTCAGCTCTGCTGGGCGGCGCAGGGAGTGACCGATGACAAAGGCCACCGCACATCCCCTTCCGCGATGGCCACATACCCGCTGGAACTGTATCTTCTGGCAGGAAATGTCACCGGCCTGCCGGATGGCGTCTATCATTACTCCCCGCAGGGACACAATCTGACTGTCATCTCCAACGAGGATGTGATTTCAGAACTCTTCAACACCAGCATGGGCGGCAAGGAGGACTGGCGAAAGAGCGCTCCAGCGATCTTCATAGTCACCGGCGTCTTTGATCGCATAAATAAGATCCCTGGTCAGGACCTGAGCAGGTTCGTTTATGTCGAGGCGGGAACAGCTTCGGAAAACCTTCTACTTGAGGTGGTATCCCTGGGTCTTGCTGCCACCTATACCGCTGGGTTTGATGAAAATAAGACTGAAGAATATCTCCGCCTTGCTTCCGGTGAGACGCCCATTGCGATCATTCCCGTGGGACATAAGGCAGAGGCAACATGAGACAAATGCAGAATAGGATTATGGATTCCGCTAATCGAATAGAACCATAATCACTCAGACCGCTGCCTCAGACCATTGCCTCAAACCGGCGCCCGCTGGCTATAATCCACCAGCGCCACCAGGATGTCTTTGTCCTTGAGCATTCCCATCAGCTTTCCGCCGGGCGTGATCACAGGCATCTGGTCGATTCTATTTTTCTGCATAATAGACGCGCATTTGCCGACTTCATCCTTTTTGTAGGCGGCTATCGGCGGGACCATCGCCTCGGAGACGAGAATGTCCTTGAGCTTGATCCTTGAAACGGTGTAATACTTGCTGATGTTCTGCATGACCCGGTCCCACATCCAGCTGTCTTCTCCATCATTGGCAGACAGATCGGTCTTCTCAACGGTATCCTCGATAATGCTGGCCCGGATGAGATCCCGGTCGGAGATCATGCCAACCATCTTGAGGCTTCTATCGATGACGGGGCAGGCCTCCACTGCAGCAAACTCCATAATCGATCCGGCAACCGCCAGGGGCGTCTCGCTCCAGAGAACCACGGTCTCCTTCTCCAGGTAGGGCAGTATGGCCTCATTTATTCCCAGTTCCGCTGCCACCCGGACGATATCGGCCACGGTGATGATGCCAACGAGCTTTCCCTTTTCCACCACAGGAAGCCGCCGGATATCATGCTTGATCAAGAGCCGAGAGGCCTCTACTATGCTTCTGTCCAGGTCTATAACCACAGGGTCCCGGGTCATGAGCAAAGCGGTCTGGTCCTCTTCGCGATTGGCGAGCAGGTCGGTCCTTGTTATCATGCCCACGACCTCGCCCTTCTTTATCACCGGAACGCCGGAGACCTTATGGTCCTGAAGCGTCTTCAAGACATCGTCTCGGCTTCCGGGGATGGCGACAAAAGCCACATCCCGGACCATTACGTCCCTGACGAGAATGCTCAAGTCTGCTCCCTCGGAATGGTAAGCACAGGAACCTTCGAGCTTCTTACCACCTTTTCGGCAACGCTGCCCAGCAGGAACTTATCGAGGCCCGTGCGGCCCACCGCGCCCATGATGATAATATCCATGCCTGCCGACTTGGCATAGTTTACGATCTCGCTGCCTGGATTGCCCTCGAGCACAACGCCCTCATAGGCAACGCCCATATGCTTGGCGAGGGTCTCCACGTGCTTGAGTGCCTCTTTGCCTTCCTTGAGGAGAAGCTCTCGAATGCTGAACAGCAGCATATCATCCGGCAGATGGCTCGTCCGGTTGGTGTCTGCTACATAGATAGCAGTAACCTTGCCCCCGGAAATCTTTCCCAGCTCCAATGCTACTTTGGCTGCTCTTGATCCGTGCTCTGATCCGTCGGTTGCTACTAGAATCTTCTCAAACATGATTTACCCCTAAAAGATGGCTATTATATCAGATCGACAGGCCCGTCTCACAATGCTGGAGAGAGGTGACAGTGAACCCCAAATGTTATCCGAGTCTCTATCTATGACCATCACTCTTGCCTCTTTTCCTTCCCGAATGGACCCCAGATTCTGATCGAGCCCCATTATTTTAGCACCATTTAGCGTGCACATCTTAAATACCTGTCTATCGTCATGCAGCAGTGCCTTGCTGATAAAATGCATCTCCTCGAAGACATCCGGCGAGTTGAGCATGACGTTGTCCGTTCCCACGGCAACGGTGATGCCAGTATCCAGCATTCGTTTCACATCAGGCAGACCAACGCCGGCGACCAGATTGGACCGGGGACAGATCACTACCGGACAGTTCAGTCGGGCCGCTTCCCTCAGATCCTGCTCTTCCGCATGGTTCATGTGCACCAGGAAATCAGGATTAAGAGCAATCGCCTCGTCGATATCATCCCTGCCGGACTCGCCTGCATGGAT
>JAQVZT010000140.1 GCA_028708055.1 Methanothrix sp. | reverse complement strand
CCATTCCGAACTCAGAAGATAAGCCTGTCCACGTTCTGCACTGTACTCAGGTGCGCGAGCCCTCGGGAACTGTAGATCGCTGCCATGCTCACCTAACATCTTTTTATTATAGCTGTAACCTGGAGCTTGCGCTCCTGAATTACTGCATTCCATCCCTCTCAGCCGTGCTGCACGGTCGATCGGACTACTGTGCGCCCGAAAAGACCGCTATGCGGGAAAGCTGCCATGCTCACCTAACATCTTTTATTATCGCTTCAACTGGAGCATGGGCTCCCTTAATTGCTGTTATCATAAATCCTACTCAGCCATTCTGCATGGTTGATGGGTAGCCTGTGCGGCCGAAAAGGCCGCAAAGCTGAGAGCTGCCGTGCTCACCTAACTTTATTTTATTACTTTAACTGGAGCCAGAGCTCCAGAATTTCTGCATTTCCATCTCTCTTCAGCCATGCTGCAAGTTTGATCGGGCTACTATGCGCCCGAAAAGGCCGCAAGCTGGAGAGCTGCCGTGCACACCTAACTTCTATTTTAGCAGATTTCAAGCTTGAATAAGTAAGAGATCCTCAATTCATTATTACCGTAAGCTTGAGTGCTGCAATTCCTGCTTCATAGATCCAAGCGACCATGTAGCATCCAGAGCGAGGGAAACATGGATCGCTGCCACATTCACCTGACTATATTAATATCTTACCTCAAACTTTTTTGAATATTTATAGATAAAGGCCCACCATAATGCGATACAATATCCAAAATATAAACATATTCATTAAATATTAACTTATCTTCTTTTAAAGACTCATTATATTTTATCCAAGCATTATTAATTAATTCATCAAGCAGTGTAATACTTCCATGTGTATCCAATAGCTTAATTTTGTTTTCTGTATTAAATATACATTCATATATCCAACGAATACCATAACCAATTAATAAACCAAATCCAATACCATTTAAGAATTTTATCAAACTTCTAAAACACAAAGGATTGCTTCCTACGGCCTTAACCCATTGGTCTATCGAATTAGCCAATTCATAAACAGGTTGCCATTCTTTTGTTTCCCATTTAATTGCTCCTGATGGATCTATAAATATTAATAATCCTAATATATCTTCCATATCGTGATAATTTAATCTCTTGCAACGCTCAGAATTTAATACATTTTTACAAATCTCAGGCCATATATTAGTTAAAGAATCCTCTAAGTCAGATGCAGACCCTACAAGAATTAATTGACGTAAAAAATGTTCCAGGATCGAGGGCGCTTTTTCCCAGCTTGCTAAAATAAGATTCAATAGTCTAATGCTATCTTCAGGTACTCTCAATATAATATTTGATAACGATATAAAGATTAAGTCATTCCACGTATTAAAATCCCATTCGTTATATATTCCCATATCCTTTTGATGGAATAAATATGAATTAATGGTGAAACTTATTAGACTTTCAAATAGATCCTTGAATTTTTTCATGTGAATTAAGCTCAGAATATCTTTATTTTGGGGAATGCAATAAAGTACCGACTTTAAAATATGAGTATCGATCTCATCAGGCATAATGTTACTTAGGCTCTTAGGGTAGATATTGTCTGCTATTATCGCTCGTACTTTTAGCGGATCAACATCTTTTTGATAAGTATATCTCATTCTTCTATCAATTGCCGAAGTTTTAGATTCGTGAATAACTATATTGATACATCTCCAAACTAAACTTTGATTACATGGCCATAAATGTTTGAGGGAGTCAAATAAATAATCTCTGACTTCATGATTCTTATGCTTTGCAATTCTCAAAATTGCCTTATGGAGTCTTTTATCTTTGTAATCTTGCGATAGCAGAATAGGCAATGCTCTTGCGGCAGATATTCGATAATCCCATTTTAATTTTGAGTCGCTGTCAGCTATCATATCGAGTGGCTCGGGGCGTTTCGATGCAATAATCAATTGTTCTTTGCACCATACACAATAACTATGTTCTTTAACCCATTGCCGTTTTCTAACTACCATTGCGGCAGCAAAAGCTGCTATGGCTTCTGCAATTTGCTCTGAGGGTTCGAGGAAGCTCTTTGGCCTATATTGGGGATTATCTTGGGTTACTAGATTTTGCGCATACTCCATTGCAGTTTCTAGAGAGAACTCTGGTTCAATTGAATCATTATCTAAGAGATTTTGTGACCAATGTAATAGACTGAGTCCTTTAGTATAATTTCCGAATTCTTGTAGACTATTTTCCCTAATCTTATCTATTTCAGGAGGGGCTCTATATTGAATTATATTTAAATCATCATTCTTAATAAATTCATAGTTCCCTCTTTCACTAAAGGATGCCCATATGCGCAAAGTCTCCGATTTTTCTTCAATATATTCTATATCACTTCTCTGGTCCTCGAAAAAGAAAGGTACATTGTCCGGGAAAGATCTAATCATATCCTGAAGATAAACGCTTGATTCACTTCCAAAAATGATTGGAATAATAAAACTCATTAAATTCGTTCTTCTAAAGGATTGTTTGGAATCAGCAAGCAATAATTTATAACTGGCTTTCCTTTTAGATCCTATGCCAAAATATGAGGAAAATAAGGTAATAGTACTTTCTGCCGATAAATCGCTATTAAGTCGAGCAGTGTCCATAAACCAGAAGGCTGGATTTTCAAGCACTGGCATAATAGCATAACAACCTTTTATATAATTAGTCAGAGCAGCTGATACGCATACGCCAACTACTGAAGCAGATATTGAGCTTAATAAAGTCGTTTCAATGAGTTTTATGGGATCTATGCTTTTTTTCACTTGCTCAATCATCCAATGCTCTAAGGCCATTAAAGAACAAGTTATAGCATTAGGCGCGTTGCTTGGATACCTAAACCATCGATATACACTTGCATCTCCCCAAACTTCAATATATCTATTTCCTATCCTTATCCTTTGTGCGATTGGTTTTCGACCCCATTCCGATTCTTCTTTAATCTTCCAACACTGGGTCGCATGATTCGCGATTTTATGAATGAGTTCTAAGCCTCTATCCGGATGGAGATTTAATAATCCGTAGAAAGGACCCTCTAGATAGGTAGGTGGATCCCACAATGTACCTACATGATCATTTAAGCTTATTTCATCATATAATAGCTTAAAGATCAATTCTATCGCCAAATGAGGAAGATATTTACAAATTGGAACCCATCCGGTATCTTCTAGAATAACTTTACGGAAATCATAAAGATTCTCTTCGTTATTGATGCAATATCTTATAGCGAAATAGCTTGCCAATCTAGGATTAAGATCAGATGCCCATAGGACTGATTCGATTAAATTTAGTCTAGTTTTTTCGAATTTTTCATAGGGTAATGACGAAGCCATTATACATCTATCGCTTAAAAATCGCAAGTTGAGAAGTCTCATGCTAAGTAAAGCTATCTCTTTTCTGAATCTATAGTTATTCTCTGTTTTACTCATCCACGTTCCACTGATAAAAGAGAATTCATAAAAGCACTCATCATTCAGATCTTTAAAATTCTGAATGACAATTTGAATAATAGGTATCCACTTATCTTTGATTGGAATTGTAAGGTAAGCTGTATATTTTCCAATCTCTTCTATTGATAAACCTTTAAATAATTTATATACTATTGGATCAACTTCAACACAAATCCTCCTCATAGTGTAGATAAATTTGCTTAAAAGTACCCCACCATTTTCTAACATATAGCTCTGAAGGACAGCTAATATCTCTTCAACAAGAGGAGAACAAATCACAGCATACAAAGCACTTTCATACCAACGAGGGGATAGTTCTGTTTTAGCCTCGACATCGCTTAAAAGCTTTAGCCAATCCTCTGGAGATCGTTCGAAATCAAGGAATCTTACGGAAAATAGCTCGAATGGTCTCATAAAGCGGAGTGATTCTTTATTCTGCAATAGATAGTTAGATATATTCGCTTTTTGTTCCTTTAATATAACTACGAACGTCCAATCTTCTAGGACATCGTGAGAAAATTTGATAGAATTATTTTCTTTTATTAAAAGTCTATCAGAGATCAATCCGGCTAGAGCATCAGGATCAATATTGTCATCGATAGCCAATGGCTTAGATTCGTTTAGTAAGCTCTTCGCCGTTCGGATCATCAATTGTTCTCGTCTATCCGGATCACCTTCGCCCGATCTGACACCTTCTGCCAATCGAACGATTTCCTTCCAATACCATTCTAGCAGCCATGTCTCTGTAAGCTTCGGAGGAAGTGAAGCTGAGGGCCAACAAATATTCGGCAAGGTTAATATATCTAGGACCAAGGGTCTAGAAAGAATCTCAGATAAGTATTCTCCTTTTATAATTTCCTTTAATTGCGGCAATTGCTCCGCTACTTCGGAAAGCTCTGGTTTAGTTAATGGTTTAATATCTATTATTTTTATAGAATTATCAATAAAGTTACAACGTGTCTCTAAGTGGCTAAGAAAATTCTTAGCACCAAAGGCCCTAGACGTAAGAATAATCCTCCATGGGTAATGACTATACCCATTATTTGTTAGGGACTTATTATATCTGCGGACAGTAATAATAAGATCGTTCAGAATCCGTCTCTTATCTTCATTTATCGCCTTTTCTAATCCATCGATTAAAATACAGCGATTGGGGCAATTTCCAATGGCAGACAATATGCTTAAAAAATTATTTTGCACATTGATATTATGTAAGAACTCATCGAAATTAGTTCCACTGAACCGTTCGGTGGAAAAGCAAATTATTTCTCCTTCGGATCTTAATCGGCTAGCCAGTAGTTTGAGGATTACGGATTTACCTATCATTGGCTCACCGCTAATAACTATTATTTCTTTCTCATTTATATCGCGGCTTATCTCCTCAATTAATTCAATTCTGGGTAGCTGTACTACATCGCCAATAGTATCACGTATGCTATCTAACACTATGTCGGAATGAGATCTAAGATTACGAAGATCAGCAGTGAACTCAGGTCGATCTTTAAGGGCCACACCCGTTATTTCAGCTGTTAATACTTTGTAATCGATATGTCCGGCCATTCTTGAATACTTTGCTACAATAGATGTTAAGTGGTCGAAGAGTAATATCGCTTGGCTACTGTTTCTTTCTTTTAGTACATCAAGTAACCGATTCCAAGAAATTATCGTATCTCTACTACCCTCGCTCTCCAGATCAAAGTGGATAACTACTAGGCATTTAAGAAACTGCCAGATTTCTTCATTAGTAATATCACTTTTTGCTTTTTCGAGAAGATTTTTTAATATTTTAAGGTAATCTCCCTTTTCAATTGAAGAGAAACTAGATAAGCTTATTTTCTTAAAGAACTCATCTGAGTTTTTTGATGTCCTTGCTATTTCTAGAAGGGGCTTAAAATGATGATCCAGTTTAGCTTGATAAACTCCGACGCCTATTCCAATTCGATCCAACTCTTTATCGAAAGTACCACCTAATGACCCCGAAAAGGTATCCCAGCAATCTTTTATCACTTTTACGAATACATCATCAGATTCAGAAAAACCTAATTTATGCTTGACCTGAAGGGCAAGTTTCCGTTTCTTATTACCATCAGTGGTTGTAATGATAATATCGTCCAATAAATATCTAGCCCAGCGTTGTTGAAATTGAACCGACTCAATGATACCCCAATCTAGGCCTCTTGGAATATCTCCCGCCACAAGAGAAACAAGATACGATGCCCCAACCAATTGCTCGAAGGTAGTACCTCCTCCACCTGTTGAAAATGGATTTGATAAGCCTTTATCAACCAATTCCTGAGTCATCATTTTCTGGAATATAACTGAAATGTATATTTCGTTTTCGCTTTGATAATATGCCAAATCTTCTGTAAATTAAGCTGGTACTTTCAGGGAGAATGTCGCCCGTCAGCCCTCCCCCCTCGCACCCACCTCTCTCCGACCCCCTCCAGCTGTAATCTCCATCGCCCAAGTCACTCAAGGCACCTTTTCAAGAATCTTTTTGAAAACGCGGCAATCTCCTCTCAGCCATGCCGCAGCTTGAGCGATGAGACCACCGCCGGTTTGTTTCTGGTATAGGTTATCGGAAATTCGCATCCTCCACAACCTCGCCCAGTGCATCATAAGCTCGCCCTGCCAAAGGGCTGCGAGCATTTAGTTACAAAGCGTTTCCGCCACGGGATGAGCAGCCTACCCTTGCCCACAGCATGTCCCCCGTGGCCACGGGGTCAGGGGGGCCGTCCGGCTTGAGGACAGCCCCTCCAGTCCTCGCGCGCGAGGACGGGCAGCGCGCGGAGTCCCTATATTTGAAGCATTCTGGCTATACTCATATGGGCAAGCCCAGTGGAAACGACCGACATTACCCAGGCCGGAACCAGAGCACCCTGATTACTGCTCTCACGAATCCATGCAACCATGCCGCATCCCCGCCCCACAGGGGCGCGAGCCCTCGGGAGGCGACAGGCATTACCCCTGGCGGATCTAGGGCTCCCTGATCACTGCTATCACGGATCCCATGCAACCATGCTGCATCCCGTCCCAAAGGGGCGCGAGCCCTCGGGATGCAACAGATACTCGCCCAAGCCGGATCCAAAGCTCCCGAATTGCTGCTATCGAGAACGCAGCAATATCTCTGGTTACAGGCACGGGACTAATGAGATCACAGATGAAAT
>JAQVZT010000139.1 GCA_028708055.1 Methanothrix sp. | reverse complement strand
CTCCAAGCAGCCTTTTCGCCTTCCGAGTCATGAGCTCTGGGTCGCCTGGGCCGGCACCCACCAGATAAACCTTACCGCGCGCCAAATTCCTTCACCGCCTCGTCTACCAACTCTCTGCCACCCATGTTCATGAGCCTCTGTCCTATGTCCTCAGCTCTCCTCAGAGGGTCTTCCTGCAGAGATATTTTTTCATCCAGCCGCACAAATCTCTTGCCATCCAGGGAGAGGACCTCTGCCAGGACGCGGGCCTGGCCGCCGGAGACAGTCGCATGAACTGCCATAGGCACCACGCAGCCGCCGCCCACCGTCTCCAGGATTCTGCGCTCGATCATGGTCTCAGTTCGGGTGGCGGCATCGTCAAGCATTCGAGAATAGTATTCCGCCTGCGACCCTTTCCTGGCCACGACGATTATGGTTCCCTGGTTTGCCGAGGGAACGAACATCTCATCGTCCAGCCGCACATAATCCTCCTGCAGCCCCATTCTCTCCAGGCCTGCTTTGGCGAGCAGGATGGCATCATAGCTTCCTTCATGAAGCTTGCGCATTCTTGTCTGAAGGTTGCCCCGCAGATTGGTTACAATCAGATCTGGCCGGACCCGGCGAAGCTGCGCTGTGCGGCGCATGCTGGAGGTGCCAACGGTCGCTCCTTCTTTCAGCTCATCCAGCCCGGTCACCGATCGATCCCGGCAGAGCATGATATCAGAGGGCGAGTCGCGCTTGAGGATGGCAGAGATGACCAGCTCCTCAGGCCTCTTTGTGGGCAGATCCTTCATGCTGTGCACCGCCAGATCGATCTCGCCCTTTAGCATCCGCTCGTCTATCTCCGCCACGAAGACCCCAAAGCCGGTGAGCTGGTGCAGAGGCTTGTCCAGGAAGACGTCTCCGCTGGTCTTGACCAGAATCAACTCTGTCTCGATGCCCAAAGAGAGCAGGCCATTTTGAACGATCTCAGTCTGGCGCAATGCCAGAGGGCTGCCCCGGCTGCCCACGGTCAGCTTGAGAGACAGGTCCGAGCCGCCTCCAGGGTGGTTTCTATAACTTGCTGGCTGTGAGATGCGGAAATGAAATCCGTTTCGTACTGGCTGGGGGTGAGGAAGATGCCTGCGCTGAGCATGCGGCGGAAGAATGCCAGGTAGCCGTTCTTGTCGCATTTCAGGGCCTGAGCATAATCATGGGGCTCCTCTCCGAAGAATATCTTGAACATGGATGCTATGCCCACCACATGATAGCCCAGTCCCAGATCGTCCACGATCTCCTGCAAGCCATCCCTCATCTGTTTTCCCGCTAAATTCAGCTTGTCGAGGGTCTTTTCCTTCTCCAGGATATCCAGGGTGGCCATGCCACAGGCGAGAGAGACTGGACTGCCGTTGAAGGTTCCTGCCTGGTAGATGCCTCCTCCCGGGGCGACCTGCTCCATCAGGTCGCGCCTGCCGCCGAAGACGCCCACCGGAAATCCTCCACCGATAATCTTGCCAAGGGTGGTTAGGTCAGGCTTGACACCAAAAAGCTCCTGCGCCCCGCCCAGAGAGAGCCTGAATCCGGTTATGACCTCATCGAATATCAGCAGAACATCGTGCTCTTTTGTGAGGCGGCGGACACCTTCGAGGTATCCTGGCAAAGGCAGAACCGGGCCGATGTTGCCCAGGACCGGTTCTATTATCAAACAGGCTATCTGGTCAGGATAGCTGGATAGAATCTTATCGAGGGCGGCCAGATCATTGTAGGGCACCTGCAGAGTGTTTTTAGCAGTGTCTGCCGGAACGCCTTTCGAATCGGGAATGCTCAGCGTGGTCGCTCCCGAGCCGGCCTTCACCAGCACGCTGTCATGAGCCCCATGAAAGCCCCCCTCGATCTTGATGATCTTATCGCGACCTGTTGCGCCGCGGGCGACGCGAATTGCCGCCATTGTGGCCTCGGTCCCGGTGCTCACGAAGCGGAGCATCTCCATGCTCGGGTAGATGCGGCTTATTCTCCTCGCCGCCGCAACCTCCAGCAAGGATGGAGTTCCATAGAGCCAGCCGCGGGACATCTGATCCGCAGCGGCGCTGGCGATGGCTGGGTGGCTGTGGCCCAGGATCATGGGACCGTATGCCAGACAGTAATCGATATACCGATTTCCGTCCGCGTCCCAGAGATAGGGGCCCTCTGCCCGGGCAGTGTAGAATGGGCAGGGGGAGATGGCGCGCACGGGGCTGGATACGCCGCCTGGCATCAGCTTTTTGGCGCAATCAAAGAGCCGGATGGATGAATCAATTTGCATGAGAAGAGATACCCTGCGGCGCAGATTAATCAAACTTGCGAGCCAGCATATCATTTGTATTCTTTATAAATCGTCATATACAGAGGCCCATCCAGCAAACGGCAGGTTGCTACTATTATTATTTACGAAAAGTATATATAATATCAACTACATCCTTAACTATATTAGTATTATAAGTTTGTAATGGAAATTAAAGGAAATGAAGAGGCAGGTTGGTCGGGCGGCTAAGCTATAAAATAAGAAATATGTTAAAAGGGATGGCACGAGGGATGGCACGAATTATAAAGCTGCACCCTTCCCAGCCTCCTCTTCAATTTTTTTGATAACCATGCGGAGCGGAAGGCCCGTTTCGCCTGCAATTCTCCGGCAGTCTTCATACTCGGGCTTGATGCCCAGAAGCTCGCCATCAAGGCGGCTCTCCTTCACCTGCGCCCTGTAGACTCTGCCGTTGATATCGACCTGAACCTCCCTTTGCTCCCGCGCCGCTACCAGACGGTGAATGCTGGGAAAGATGCGCACCCCTAGAGACCCTGTCTCCCGGATCATCAATCTGGAGAGGTGCTGCATATCCTCCGACCGGGAGATCGCCCGGATCACTGATCCCGCCCGGCCCTTCTTCATCAGGGCAGGCAGGACGGATACATCCAGGGCTCCGGCCTGCATGAGCTGCTCAATCAGATGGCCCAGAACCTCTCCGGTCACGTCGTCTACGTTGGTCTCCAGCTGCACAATCTGATCGCCATGGCCTCTGTGCATCATTCCTTCCTGGGGAGCGGGAAGGGTCTCCGCGATCATGGACCGCAAGACATTGGGCAGCTCCAGCTCTCTCCTGCCGGCTCCGTAGCCCACCTTCTCCGCCCGGATCGGGGGGATGCTGCTGACAAACTCATCAACCAGAACGGCAAGCAACGCTGCGCCCGTCGGCGTGAGAAGCTCCTCCTCGACCGGGCCGCCCTTCCAGAGCATATCGTGACCGCGCAGTATCTCAGTTGCCGCAGGACCGGGCACAGATAGAAGGCCGTGTGCCGTTGAGACATAGCCTCCGCCAACCGATATCGTCCTGGATAGAACGCGCCCCACAGAGAGGCTGTGCCTCGCCGCGCAGGATCCGGCGATGTCCGCCAGTGCGTCCAGTGCCCCGATCTCATGGAAATGAGCCTGCTGCGCGGGAACGCCATGCACCCGGCCCTCTGCTTCTGCCAGGATATTCAGGGCAGAGAGGGCGTCATCCAGGGCTTTTCCACGCAAGCTGGAATTTTTAAGGATGCTCACTGCTTCGCTAAGAGAATGAAACCCGCGGTCGGAGATGACGCGCGCCCGGCAGGCCATGACGTGGCTCTTCTCCTGAGATGTGACCTCCAGATGGCAGCCGACTGATTCGACTGCTTTCCGGGCTGCATCCTGATCCGCTCCCAGATCGAGAAGAGATGCCATGATCATATCGCCGGAAGCGCCAGCTGCAGGATCGAAGAGAAGAACTTTCATGGCTGGTGGCTTGCCTGCGATCTTAAATAAGGATTGGCTTTGGCAGAGGTCGCAGACCGTCAGCCCAATCCGCCATTGCAGCTATTTCTGCACCAGCTCCGCCAGCTTCTTTGCAACCGCATCCGCATGCCCTTTGACTGAGACCTTCTTCCAGATGTGGGCGACCTTTCCCTGAGGATCAATGAGAAAGGTTGACCGTACGGCGCCATAACTCTCTTTGCCGTACATCTTCTTAAGAGCCCAGGCACCATAGGCCTCGGTAACTTTGTGGTCCTGATCGCTGGCCAGCGTAACCATAAGGCCGTGCTTTTCAGCAAACTTCCTGTGGCTGGCAGGAGAGTCGCGACTGATCCCCAGAACATCTGCGCCCAGATCGTGCAGGAGGGGAAGAGCCGCTGTGAAGTCGACCGCTTCCCTAGTGCAGCCACTGGTATTGTCCCTGGGATAAAAGTAAAGGACCAACCACCTTCCTAGATAGTCCTTCAGGTAGATTTCATGCTCATCTGCGCCGGGCAGGCAGAATTGAGGAGCCGCATCACCAATCTCGACCATATCTTGCTCACAAGGAGATAATCATTCGGATAAAGATAAAGGCTCTTCGATGACCTGATAGGACCAATCGGGGAAATCCACTCTTGCCATTAAGAACGCGGCAGTTCACTTCCGGATCGACGCTGAAAAAATAATTGTGGGACAGATGCGATCAGAGAGCGAATTGCGCATGAACACAATTCCATCATGGAATCAACTGAGGCTATATGGTCAACATCCTCTTTTGTCAAATACGGGTTTCTTCTTTCCTGATGGCGGGACTATTGGCAAATTAGATGCCAGTTTGAGGCTCACGCCATTTGAAAGATTGACTATTTTAAATAATTGATTATCCACATCATTGCAGTCCCACTGTTGAACTCTTGCACCATTTCTTTCGATGTTTTCCAAGGGAATGTCAAGGCATTTATTGCTGCATATGGCAATAATGCGATAATATTCTCCTTCAGCAACAATTTTAAATCGTTGATTATCCACATCATTGCAATCCCACTGTTGCAGCTTAGCACCATTTTTTTCCATGTACTCCGAGGGGATATCAAGGCATTTATTGCTGCATTTAGCAATAATGCGATAATTTTCTCCATCTGGTATTATCCTAAACAGTTGATTATCTACGTTTCCATAATCCCACTGTTGCAGCTTAGCACCATTTTTGTCCATGTTCTCCGAGGGGATGTCGAGGCATTTATTGTTGCTCTTCGAGATTATGTTGTAATACTGGCTATTTGTCACTAATGATCCCATCCTTTCTACCTGCAAAGCTTATTTAGAATAAATATTTTTCTATCAATGCTCAAATAAAAAACAGGATGACGCTTTAAAGGAAGCCAAGTCAATTATCTGCGCTAAACTTATTTCTCTAAATACAGATGTTGATAAAAGACAGCAATCAGCATGATCTGACCAATAGGATGGTTAGCAGCCACTTCCGCGTGCACTTAACTTAAGTCGCCGATATCCCTGCGCCCATCTCTTGCAGGAAGGTATACGAAGTGAGGTAATAATGGATGAAGATCGCCAGATTGATCTCTTTTTTCAAGCATGAGGCTTTCAGGAGCAAGGATAAGTCGCTTTCGTGCAGAACCAATAGAGTCTCACCGACACGCCTCCCTCCCCAGATTCCCCCGTGCCAGCGAGAATATCGTCCCCATAGCACACAGTCCGGCAAAGATGCCGAAGGCAACCTTAATGCTGACCATAAGCTCGTCCAGCTGCTCCGGCGCGATCTCCGCATGCCCCATGATCACCGAGAAGATGAGCATGGCTATGCCCAGGCTCATCATCTGGCCGATGAGACGCATGGTGCTTACCATACCGGATGCCATGCCATAATCGCTCTGATCCACTGAGCTCATGATGGCATTGGTGTTTGGCGAGGAGAACAGAGCAAATCCCAGGCCGAGAAGTACAAGGCTCGCCAGAATGGTTTCTATCGAGGTCTGAGGCGCGAGGAAGGCAAGACCCACGAGTCCCACAACGCACAGGCCCATTCCAGCGGAAGCCACAATCCTGGGCTCGATTCGGTCAGATAGACGACCGGCGACGGGAGAAAAGACCGCCTGGACGATCGGCTGAGCCATGAGGATCATTCCCGCGGTCTCTGGATTGTATCCTTTAAGGTATTGCAGAAATAGGCTGAGCAAAAAGCCCACTGCAAATGTGGCGCTGTAGTTGATGAGCGCAGCCAGATTCGAGAATAAAAAGACGGTGTTATGCCTGAAGACGCCGATCTTTATGACCGGGTTTGGACGGCGAGCTTCCCAGCTCAGTAGCGCAGCCATCAGAACCATGGCGATGATCAGCAGATATGCTCCGGACCAGTCCGGAATCTGGGAAAGCCCGTACATCAGGCAGAACAGCGTCCCTCCGTAGAGCGCTGAGCCCAGGTAGTCGAAGCTTCCCGATTCCCAGGGACGCCACTCTTCCCGGATGAACCTCTGGGCAAGGGCGGCAACCAGGGCGGCGAGGATAGCAACGCCAGCATAGATGAACCTCCATCCGGCATGCTCGGTGATGATCCCGCCCAGAAATGGGCCGGTACTTGCTCCCAGATACACTATGGCCACATTGATTCCCAGAACGCGACCCCTTTCGCTCGCAGGAAATACCGCCGTTATGATAGCGATTCCCGTTCCAAAGATCATGGCGCTGCCCAGCCCCTCAACCACGCGAGAGGCAATTAGCATCTCTATCGAGGTGGATGCGCTGCATAAAATCGAGGATACGATGATAATAGACATGCCGGTTACGAATATCTTTTTTCTCCCGAACATATCGGCTATCCGGCCAAACGGCACGACAAAGATGGCTGCGGATAGCAAAAAGCCTGTAACCACCCA
>JAQVZT010000138.1 GCA_028708055.1 Methanothrix sp. | reverse complement strand
GTGATTATCTCCCGCCATTTCTCGGTATTGATCTTGCTCGGGCAAATCTTCTGGCGCACTGAGTCGACAAGAATCTCGGCGGCAGTTCCTGGCATGGAGCCCAGGCCGCTTCTCTTCAGCTCCTTCAGGGCCTCTGAGACCTCAACTCTGGAGTTTTGCGACATGTGCAGAACCTCCATGGGAGAGTAGGCGTGCAGATGCATCCTGGGATAGTCGCGGTGCAAGATCTCCAGGATCTGGCAGTAGTCTTCAAGAAACATTTTTGGGGCGAGCCCTCCTTGCAGACAGATTTCAGTAGCGCCCAGGCGCTCCGCGTCACCGGCGTGCTGCAAAATCTGCTCACTGGTCAGGGAATAGAGGCTGTTGTGCTTGAATGAGCAGAATTTGCATGTTCCAATGCATTCGTTAGTGAAGTTGATATTCCTGTTTATAACAAAAGAGACCGAATCCCCGCAGCTCTTCTCGCGCAGAGAATTAGCCAGGCGGAAGAGGCGCAGTGGCTGGCGCCATAGCTTTTTCAGTTCATCCTGATCGGAAGACATGTTAGCGGAAAACGAGGCAGTTTCCGCATTGTCCGAGGCTTCTGAGATCATTGATAGTTCTCACTCTCTTTCTAATCTTCTTTCTTTGGGCATCTGGCTGACGAGCTTGCCATGTGAGTATAGACCGCACCCAAGTATATCCCCTCTATAAAAAACTACCACATAGCCTCCCTCACATCCCGATTCGATGGCCTGGCTGCCCCCTTCCAGAAAGATCTTCGCCTCCTCGCTCTTCAGTTCCATGGTGTTCTTGCTGGCAAACCTGCCGAAGACCTGAAGAGCCGAGGTGGTGGGCTTCCAGGGCCGGTCTTTGCAGTTCATGATGCGCATGCCGATGGCCTCGTAACTCAGCGCGGGAAGATCCACATCGCTCAGGGCCCAGATGCTCTTTGCTTTGCGAAAGAACCTATAGCCCGAAAAGGCCTGCTCTGGGATTGCAAACCGCTCCTCCCAGAGCTTCGTGATGATAGAGCGCTCCAGAGGCTCGAATACGTTCCTAACTCTTGATGATCCTGGCGACATAAAAGCCTCCTGTGTCATTGATATGAGGATAGTAGCGGGCGGTGGCAGACAGCTCTTCCATGAGCCTCTTGCCTTCCCATTCGACTATTCCCGGACACTCCTTCAGGCCAGCTATTTTTACCTTTTCCAGCCGGAAGGCCCCGCTATCTACGTTATCTCCGCTATGCCTGCCTGACCCGCCATCACCGCCGCCGTCTCCGCAAAGCCCCCCATGCTCGCCATCCTCGCCTTCACTCCTCCAACCCAATGCCTCCTGCACCACCAGCTCGTTTTCCTCAGGGGCGTAGGTGCAGGTGGAATAGACCACGACTCCGCCGGGCCTGACAAGGCGCAGGGCGCTCTTGAGAAGGCCGACCTGAAGCGCCTTTAAACCCAGGGATCTCTCCCGGCTGCATCTGGCCAGGGTTCCGGGCCCTCTTCTCTCCCGGCCCTCGGATGAGCAGGGAGCATCCACCAGGACACGGTCAAAGCTGCCGCGGGGAAAGCGGCGGCCATCATAGCGGGTGACTGCCACATTCAGCACGCCGAGCCGCTCGCAATTGGACCGGAGGGGGGCTATCCGTCCCAGGGAGGGCTCATTGGCGATCACAAGGCCCTTATTCTCCATCATCTGGGCAATCTGGGTGGTCTTGCTTCCCGGAGAGGCGCACATGTCCAGAATGCACTCTCCCGGCTGGGGGTCGAGAACGAGGGGCGGGACCATGGATAGCTCCTCCTGGATATGGATCTGGCCGAGGAGGTTTTCCAGGAGCTTTCCCGGGCTCTCAGCGTCCAGCTTCAGTCCCAGAGGGTACCAGTCGAATCTCCGAAAGACGACCCCCTCTTCTTGCAGCCTTTCCAGGAGCTTTTCTGGCTCTATCTTCAGGGTATTGATGCGGGCGGAATTGTAGAGAGGAAGGGATTGAATGTCCCGGAAGGCGGGATAGTCCGGCACTATTTCCCTGTATCTGTCCAGGTAGTCCATGGAAAAGAGATACGGCATCCTGGCAGAAATAAATTGGCATTGAATGAGCAAAAGGATTTAATAGTCGGATAACGAGCAACCAGATCGCGAAAGATGTTCGTGGCTTATCAAGGACGGTGACGCATTTTGGCAAATTACAATGCAGATCGATCCTCAATGGGCACCCCTGCCCCGGTTGAGGTCGGAAAAGAGTACGATGTAAATATTGAGGACATTGCCAGAGAGGGCGACGGCATTGCCCGGGTAGAAGGATTTGTGATCTTCGTGGCCGACACCAAGGTTGGCGACGCGGCAAAGATCAAAATCGATAAGGTAATGAGAAGATTTGCCATCGGACATAAAATTTAAATTTCCAATTTGAGCGGATGAGGTCGAAGGTTCTCGACCCTCACCAATCTTTGTTATTGACGCAATGCTCGATGAAACAGGACGCTCTACCCCTTCAGTTACGGGTAGGGAGCAATAAAAGCGTATCTATCTCGAAATTTACCAGATTCAGTGCTTTTTTATTTGTATATGCACCGTAATCTTGATAAAGCATGAATGAAATGCAAGAATTTTGTGCCAAACGATTATGAAACCTCCCGCGCAATTTTTCTGTAGGCCATTTAATGAACTGAGGCTATTGCTTATGCTCGCAAACAGAAACCAATCAAGAAATAATGCAGGCCACTATCTTCACATAGCTTCATTAGATGTCCTGGGGAAATGAAAATGGAGTTCTGGACCAGCCTTTTCTATAAATATCGCAGACTAATAAAATGGTTAAGCCTGTATCTAGCACTCGCCGGTCCTGGTATAATCGTGATGATCGCCGACAATGATGCGGGCGGAATTACTACCTATGCTGCCACCGGTGCTAAGTTCGGTTTCAGCTTTATCTGGTTTGTAATATTCCTGGGACCGATAGCCTATGTGGTCCAGGAGATGACGGTAAGGCTCGGTGCTGTCACTAAGAGGGGACACGCCGAAGCTATATTCGATGCTTTCGGGCCATTTTGGGGCTGGTTCTCACTGATCGACCTTGGTGTTGTGAATTTTCTTACACTGGTAACGGAATTCATAGGAATGACTGCGGCACTGAGCATATTCGGTGTGCCTCCATTATTAACGGTTTTAGGCGTTTCCGCCCTGATGATTGCAATTGTCATGCATGGCCGGTACTGGACCTGGGAGAAGGTAGTCCTTCTGTTCTGCAGTCTGAATCTGATCTACATTCCGGCTGCTCTTATCGTCAGACCGGATTACAGCCAGGTTATGGGCGGATTGATGCCCGCGTTCCCGTACGGATTTAATGGTGAGGTCTTTTTTTTCCTGATGGCCAATATCGGAACGACCATAGCACCCTGGATGATCTTCTTTCAGCAAAGTTCCGTTGTGGATAAAGGCATGACAGAGAAGGATATTCCGTTTGGCAAACTCGATACAGCCATAGGTGCCATCTTTACCATTTTTGTGGCAGTGTTCTGCATAATTCTCACCGGATCTCTATTATTCAAACCGGGGGGGGCGGATATAGAAAGCGCAGCCGATGCAGCTAGGGCAATCATAGGCAGCCACTCGTTGGTCGGAACGGCCCTGGCTATAGGGCTATTTGATGCAGGACTGCTGGGTGCCATCTGCATCTCCCTGGCAAGTTCTTGGGCGATGGGCGAAGTGCTCGGATGGGCTCACTCCATCAATAATAAGCTTTCCGAAGCGCCCATGTTCTATGCTTTCTATTTTCTGAGCTTGCTAGGCGCCGGAATAATCGTGCTGCTGCCAGGGGCACCATTAGTCCTCATAACTTTATTTGTACAGGTAATTGCAGTCACGCTCCTTCCTGCTGCTCTGGTCTTCCTCATCGTGCTGCTGAACAGCGAAGAACTGATGGGAAAATATAGAAATACCACGTTTCAGAATATCCTGGGCTTTGCGATAATCCTTATGATAATCGTCCTTTCCACACTATATGCCCTGAGCGTACTCTTCCCGGAGGTATTCAGATGACAGTCATTGGCGAAAAGAATGGGCGCTATGTGGATAAAAATGCGGGTCGGGGATGGATTGGCAAAGTGAGAGAGATCAACCATAAGTACAGAGAGCCTCGCCTGCAAATGACTCCGATGGTCAAAGCATCTCTCCTGGCTCTGAGGATTTACCTGATCGTATTGGTACTGATATTATGTTATAAATTTTATTTGGTGGTGCGATGAGCGTTAGAGACAAGACCAACAACATTCTCGGGACAAGCCATTTGCCCGAGAATACCTATTTTCTGAGTGATGTGCTTAAAGCAAAGATCACCATCGGTGGCAAGAAGATCGGCAAGCTCTCGGATCTCGTAATAATGGACAGAGAAAAAGTGGCCGAAGTTATTCATTTGGTGATCAGTAGGCCCTTTGGTAATCCTTCGCTTGTTGTACCCTGGGAAAAGATAAGGCTGTTTGAGACAAAGGAAATAGCCATTGATCTTGATAATGTGGAAAAATTTGCATGCAAGATCCCTGAAGGATTTATTTTGCTCAGTGACCACATCATGGACAAGAAGATCCTCGATATGGAGGATAACGACGTGGAACTGGTCTATGATATAAAGATGGTAATAAAGAATAATAAGCTGTACGTCACCGATGTCGATCCAGCCAGTTTTGCGCGTTTAAGGAGGCTGGGACTGAGCTGGCTAGCCGATCTGTTTCATAAGGGGATCGATAGAAGCGAGGATAAGTTGATACCCTGGCTCTATGTTCAGCCATTGCCTATGGACCTTGGAAGCTTCACAGGGAATGTAAAGCTAAAGATATTGAAAGAAAAGCTGAATGACCTTCCGCCTGTGGACTTGGTGGAAATTCTGGAAGACCTGGACCATGAGCAAAGAGTGGCAGTAATAAATCAGCTCGATACCGAACAGGCTTCGGATGCACTGGAAGAGATAGGCTCGAACATGCAAAGGGAGATAATCTCCTCTTTAAAGAAAGAAAAGGTGGCTCAGCTTCTGGATATTATGACACCTGGACAGGCTGCAGATGTTCTATCTGTCCTGGCTTTCGAAGACAGGAAAGCCATCATGAAGTTGATGGATGAGGAAAACATCGACAAGATAAAAGCCATTTTGGGTAAACTGCAAGACACTATTATAAACATAATTACAGAAAAATATATACGAGTCTCGCCTGATGAAATCGTTGAGATTGCCCAAAACAATTATCCCAGAATCGCCAAGGACAAAGACGAAGTTATGTATCTCTTTGTCGTGGATGCCGCGGATAAGCTGCTAGGGGTAATCGATGTCAAGGATTTATTGAGAAGTGACGATAGAGCCCTATTAAAGGATATCATGGTAAAGAGTGTAATAACCTTGAAAGAGGAAAATACGCTAGGTGAAGCCTCAGCTATGTTCTCCAGATACGATTTCAGAGCGCTGCCGATTACAGATAGGGACGACAAAATGGTGGGAGTGGTCCGGTACCGTGATGTTACACAACTTACACACCATTTCCTCGAGTAATCACCTGTCTAAAACTGCCTTCAAGTCTTCCAGAAACAGGTCCAGGTTTTCCTTTGTCATATGCCTCATCAGTATCAGCCGCAGGGCTCTGTTTGGCTCACGGGTCATGGAAACGTGCCAGTCCTTCTTCATCAGATCCTCGCGGACTTTTGCCGGGTTTGGAACATTCAGCGCCACAACATTCATGATGGGCTCAATCGCCGGGCGGACGCCGATCTTCCTGGCGCCTTCCACCAGGTGATGGGTGAGCTCCATGCAGTAGTCGACCATCTCCTTGAAGCCCTCCCGGCCCAGATGCATCATCACTGCGTAGGTGGCTGCGGCGGCAGCTCCACTCCTCGTTCCGGTAAGAGAAGCCTGCCTCGCTTTGGTGAGGTAGTGCGTCTCCGTCTCCAGAGCGCTCAGACACTCCTGACCGCGGAAGAGCAGCCCACCAGCAGGAATGGTGCTCATGCCCATCTTATGGGGATCGATGGTGATGGAAGAGACCCCGGGCACTGAAAAATCCCAGGCGTACTTCCTGTCCAGGAATGGCAGGACAAAGCCTCCAAACGCGGCATCCACATGCAGGTGAATGGATCTAGCCGCGGCCATCTCTGCCAGCCTGTCGATGGGGTCCACCTGGCCGAACTCGGTCGTACCGGCTATGCCCACCAGGGCCACGGTCTTCTCGTCCAGCAGGGACTCGACTGAAGACAGATCGATCCTGAGGCTCTCATCCAGGTCAGCCTTGCGAACCTCCAGAGACAGGATGTCTCCGATCTTGTCGAAAGAAAAGTGAGCAGAGGCGGGAACGACGATATTGCCATCCTTTATGCCGGACTCGTTCCTGGCCGCCCGGATGGCCTGAATATTGGACTCGGTGCCGCCTGTGGAGACATAGCCTACTGCATCCGGGCAGCCCAGCATCTCGCCAAGCATTGCGACCACGCGCTCTTCCAGCTCGGCCACGCCCGGAAACAGGCCCGGGTCTCCCAGGTTTGTCTCCAGGAACATGTCGTGGGCCCTTACCGCAATAGGATGTGGCAGGGTGCACATGGTGGACAGGAAGCGGTCGTAGCTGTAATCGCGTGCTCTCGTTTCCGCCAGAATGGCCATTACCTCATCTTCGGAAAGGGCTTTCTCTCTCATTTTGATCCCATTCATACTATTCTTCAATTCCTGTTTCTCAGTGCTTTGAGCATCAGGATCTTCTCGCTTCTGGCAACGGTCTCCCGTACGGTCGCCACGGCGTCTATGTTG
>JAQVZT010000137.1 GCA_028708055.1 Methanothrix sp. | reverse complement strand
TGCCGGAATTGCCCGGCTCAAGCTTTCCGGCGGAGCCGAGGTCGGCGGAGAGTGCAGTTGAGTTCCAGAACAGGTGCGTGCCATCCTCCTCTTGCCAGAGCAGGCTGGGCTTTGGATTGCAGCTCTCTGGGTCGAAGAGGAGGTTTGCGTCTACGACATCAGTCACTGAGACGTTGGTAGCATCCTCAGTCCCGATGTTTTCGAATGTGATCTCGTAGTCAAGGGTCCCGCCGGGCCGGATGACTTCATCCGAAGCCGTCTTTTCAATGAGCAGGGATGGAGTGCTGGCCAGGACCTTTGTGAAGACCGAGTCCTGGGCGGATGCGCCCGCAGCGCCTGCACCCTGATCGCAGGACAGGGTGGCGTGGCCGGCGAGAATTGTGCCGTCCGCCAGGTCGTTCTTGACCTGCAGGGTGATCTTGATGCTGCCCGAGGCATTGGTGAAAAGAAGCCCATCCTCGCCCAGGGTCCAGCGGTCGGTCGTGCCCGCGTCCGGGGCCGGGTCTGCGGAGACGAAGGCCGTGTTCGCGTCGTAGCTCGCCTGGATGGCCGGGCCGGTGGCGTCGCCGCCGCGGTTCTTGTAGCTGATGGTGTAGGTCAGTGTGCCGCCCGGGCTCACCGTGGTCGGGTAGTCGGCCATGGTGAGGTTGAAGGCGGGAGGCTTTGATATGATGGTTATTGTGTTTTGTGCTGCCTCAGAATAGCTGCGCCGCTCTAAGCTGTCAACCGGGGCACTTGACCATGTGAGAGCAGATGTTGTAGTGAGGATGCTTCCGGTCTTGACTTTTTTATCTACTGTTGCTTTATAGCTTAAAATTATATTATGATCTTCTGAACAGGATTGATCAATGTCCTCAAAGTTCCAGGCCAGCTTTCCTGCTTTGGAGTCATCCAGATCCCCCGCTGGGCCTGATGTAATTTTTATGCTGTCAGGAACGTAGGTCAGGCCCACGGGAATGCTTTCCGTGAGGCTCGCATCAAATGCATCGGCATGGCTATCCGATTTATGGAATAGATTGATGGTACAGGCAACGGTGTCCCCTATCATAGCTGATGTTAGGTCGCAATTCTTGGATAGGGTGAGAGCTGGCTCTATGACTTTCACGGAATGTGTTTCTGAGGAACTGGTATGTGTTGTGCCTTGAGAATCAGTCCAGCTCAGAGAAACAACACCTGGTGAGATGACATTTCCATCCTGATTGCTGGCAATATCGGCAACCATAACTTTGAATTGAATCAAAAGATCCTGATTATTGGTATTATTGACTTCTCCAAAATTCCATAATATTTTATTTTTATCATTTTCATTATCAACTGAACTGCTGACAGGGCTTGATGCAGCACCAGAAACCTTGACGCTATCGGCCTCATAGCTCAGAGCCTGTGAGAGTGTGCAGGATACTGCAACATCATGATAAACTATTGGCTGCAAATCGATATTCAAAGTATACAGGTCGTCGTCAGATCCTGCTGCATTCATTAAAAAAATGAAAAAAAGCATAAAAAAATGCAACTTATGGACAATCCACCTATTTTTGTGGCTGACAGCGATGCAATGCAATTCGCGTTTCTTTCGCGATAATGATTTTGCCTGTGATTTAATTGCAGATATCATTTTCAGTCGCTCATTAAGTTGGTGATGTTTCAAAGGTGAGCTCGATGCGATAAGATAACGGGGCATCAGTCCAGTCAACTGCCTGTTCATAGGTAAATGGAATTGTGCCAGAGTAGGAGCCTGATCCCTCAACGAGAGTCCCGCCGTTATCAAGGCTAATTGTATGACCCGTATAACCGGATGCACTCTCAACGCTGATCTCCAACGGATTTTTTAGTATTTTGCTGCCATAACTGTTATTGCCGCTAAAACACTGTTTAAAATGGCCGCCATTATTTGAAGTGACTGTAACGCTCCAAGCAGAATCAGCATTTATGGTCAGCGATCCATGATTGCTCTCGGGGCTACTTGCCGGATTGATAGACCAGCCTGTTACATCACCTGCGACGCTGAAAGATAAGACCGAAGCGGAAGGCTCCAGATTAATATGATCCCCAACCTCCTGTCCTGGTGCTGCCTCGATACCTGAGGCATTCGCTCCGACGAAGGTTGCAGGGACTATGACGAATAATGCAATCGCCAGACAGGCTACGAGAGCCCATCTGCTTTTATTCGTTCTCAATTCTGATTGGCCTCTAATTTGTGGCATCTCATCCCGTGTATCAAAGTTTTAAGCTAATTCTTGACCTCGAACTCAGTATCCTTGCTGGTAAGTACGATTCCATCCTCCAAGCTGATGGTAGAACTTATTGTGTACTTTCCTGGAGCGAGCTTCTCGTTGGGCTTCAGACTGAGCTTGAAGATTCTAGTGGCGGTAGGATAAACCTTTCCGGGAGATTGAGTTGTGTTGGCTAAAACCACTCCACGGGAATCCTTTAAGATTACATCTACAATAACAGGGTAATGGATATTTCCTGTATTTTTAAATGTAAGGTTTATGTCCTGTTGATTTTTCGGAGCAGACTCAACTACTAGGCTCTCTATGCTACCAGTTTTCTGTAGCTCTCCACCGGTAATTGCAATGCGAACAACTGTATTTATTGCAGCTGAGACTGAAACGCCTGAGTTCTTTGTGTCATTGTTTTCTTTAGGAACGCTATGCACTTGGATTATTGCGTATTTGCCGCCTGGCATAGCATTAGATGGAATATCTCCATCCACCTCGACTGTTGCAGTCTTGCCAGGATCTAGGTGATAATTTGCTGGGCTAACCCTGAAGAAGCTTTTAGCAGAGTAGGACCTTGCGCTCGGGTTTTCCTCAACAGCCTGGATTATCCCCTCTGGTGATTGCTCAAGCTCAAAGACGCCAACCTGCAGGTCCATCGCTGACTCATTCATATCAGACTGTGTAATTAATTGATGAGTTATATGGTCTCCTGGTGCATAATCGCCCTCAACCAAAATTCCTGTTACCTGAAGACATGTTGTCGGCTGCAATGACGTCATAAGAAATATCAATATGATCAGAGACAGTTTAGCGCAATTTTGACGGAATTTCATTGGGATCACATTCCAGATGGCAGCAGATTTGTCTTATTGATATAGATAAAGCATTAAGGAAGGAATCCATAGACGCAATCTCAAGTGCATCTTTGAATCCTTCCAAAAGGTCAATGCTTAATCTGGGGTTAATATTATGGTCAGCGAAGTCTTGTACGTATCTGGAGCATCAGTCCACGCTATAGCATTGCTCAGAATTAAACCGGCAGTATATGAGCCTGGATCTTTTTTATTGCCACTATTGAGACTTAAAGCGCTGCCGGTCATCTCTACAAAATCATTAGATCCAGATGTCCACTTTACTTGCAGCTTACTACTCAATTTAGTGCCTGCTGAATTCATCATTTGTCCTGTGTCAGCTGTGCCGTAACCAGTAACAGGAGCTGTTTCAGCAGTTAATGCAAAGGCTGTATTAGACGAGGCAACGAAATTCGCATCAGTTACAGTTGCGGCACCTCCAGGAGATCCACCGGTTAGCGTGAGCGGGGTTGTCAGGGTTAATATTGCACTTGAGCTAATTGTTGTATCCAGCGTGGATGATTGTGTAGCAGCGCTTGCGCACCCAACCATTCCAGCTATGAAAACCATCAGCAGACCAACAATATATATATTTTTCACGATCTCTTTTCCTCCTATTGTTTTTTTTTCATGGCATTTGATAGATTCGCATCCATCAAGGCCCGGGTCCTTCGGGATGCCGCCATTTCAGTTGCCACCTTTTTTCTCCATAATAAGTTGCTTCCTGTTGAAGATAGGCATATTTTGCAGAATGATTCAATTTTGCACTTGCAAAACAAACACAAATGTATAATTTAAAAACAGAAGCACCCAACGAAAGGCTTTTCTTCATTCTTTTGAGTCAGAAAGCCCTCGCATGGAAATGGCTAAGAAAGCATGCGCGAGATAAAAATTATAAATCAGCACATATCATATTATAAACCGGGATTTGCCTCGTCAGTTCCCGCCGCTTCCGCCGCGCGCGCGGGTCTGCCCGCAAGAGATACAGCCGCGCAGATACCACATCATGAGAAACACAGCTGCCCCTGTGCGGCCTCATATCTTTTTAAAAAAATTATAACAAAAAGCATAAATACCTATTTGAGAAATGGGGTCTGCTCGCAGAGGGCAAGTGTGATTGAATTAAACAAATAGGGAGATAATTAGCATAAAATAATAATATTAATTGAGATGCGATTAAGGGAATATTCGGTATGACAATCGACCTGGCATATTTTATCAGATTAATTTTCTCAAGGTAAATGTTCCGCGATCAAGATCCATTACATCCGGGAAATGCCGCCGGAGAGTTGCCGGGGATGGCTAAAGGCATGCGGGATGAGAACGATCAAGATACTGGCGGCTGCATTCCCGATCTCACTTTTTCAGGAGCAGGCGGGGAGTCCGATGCCGATGGGCAGTATGATTCCCGCAGAGGGCAGAAGCATCCCCGCAAAGCCGAGTCTCCCACCAGGCCCCAGTCCCTCAGGATCAAGGTGCTTCACTGCCTGATGGAAGACGATGAGCTGAATTCTCTGGCCATGAGCAAGAAGCTTGGCCTGCACCAGTCTTCGATAAGCCATGTTATCCGGGATATGATCGAGGAGAGGCTGATCATCAAGACCGCCCGGGGCTATGGCCTCACGAATATGGGCCGGGTCTACATCCATTACATCGACAACTTCGAGGAGATTCTTGGCAGCCTCAACAGCCACCGGGAGTTCATCATAGACCATGATCTCAGCAGCATACCCGTCAGCCACCTGGCAATGATCGGCCTGGTCCTGCGCGGCAGGGACAGCATGCCTGCCAACAGCCTTAAGCCCTATCGCAAAAAGGAGTTTTTGCACGATCAGCTCAAGAGGTCCGGGAGAATCAGCGCTATTATATCAACCCTTGTCCCTGAGCAGATCACTGCAGCCCTTGAGGCGGCAAAAAGCGGCGCCAGGATCAAAGCCATCCTCTCCCCCGAGGTCATGAGTTCTCTACAGAGGGATTTTGTCGGCATCTTCGAGGAAACCTCAAGGTGCGAGAGCATTGAAATATATGTCCATGATGATGTCAGAATATCATTTGCCATCGCGGATTCAATCCTCTTCCTTGGCCTGCACAGGCTTGATGGGAGCTACGATTCAGACAACCTCATGATCTGCGATGACGAGGCCTCCCTGATCTGGGCAGAGGCGGTATTCCGCCACTTTTTGAAGGGAGCCAAAAGGGAAAATTCTCTCCTGCGCTAGATCCGGCGGCTTCTTTCATCTGCTCCTTCATTCTGTCCAGCCTCGGACCTCATGCAAAGCCGCGAAATCAAAACGCGGATTTCATTTCAGCCTCGATGCACCCAGGCGTGAAGCGAATTTCTGAGGCGTCGCGCATGCCAATTTATTTCAGTTAATTATTATATAAGTTTAACAGAGCAAAATTTGCCTGGATGATAAAGCAGTGAATCCCAAAAATTTTCAAAATATATTTTGCCAGAAACAGTATAAACCGTTTCAGAAGAGACACAAGTTCAGGATAGTTGTAGGAAAAATTTAGATAGTTTGACGTGCAGATAATCTAGTGAATGTCTGCAAATATCTTGAGCCGGGTGAGATCGATCCAGGGCAAATCAGCCCTTCTAAGATGCGGCCCGAAGGGAGCGAGCCGGGCCATCTACTCCCTGGCCGTAGTAATCATAGCAATTCTGCTCTCCCCGCTGGCTGTTCAGCCCTCATCATGCGGCTCCACAGCTTCGACCACAATTACCGCAATTGTACTGCCAGCGGTGGAAGTATCCCGGCCGTCCATCATCTGGGACTTCACCCCCACAGGCCCGGGAACGTACTCCAGAACAGAAAGCGTTCTCGTGAAGGCAAATACCGACTGGCGACTCCTGGCCGTGGACTCAGAACCCGGCACATCAGGCCACCTGGCGGAATGGACCGGAGCGGGCTACGGTCCCAAGCGACTGAAAAACCCGCTGAGAATCGCCGCCGCCAGCAAAACCTCGACTCCTATCCTCGCCGAAAGGCCGATTGAGACCGGCATGCAGACGGGTGAAGAAGGCAAACTCGTCAGCATCACATTGACCCAGGATGTCGTCCCCGGCGACCGACCTATCTCCGGGGGCCAAGCCTACCGAATCGTCCTCAATTTGAAGGCCGAGCCGGTTGAGAAAAGCTCTGAGGAGAAAAACGCCTGAAGGCAGCAGCAGCCTGCTCTCCGGGTGCAGCAAAGCGGGTATGGCCCGGCTATTCTTTTTTATTCCTGCCCTGCCATAGCGCCCTGTGAGGGCCAGGATTGTGGCCGCAGTCGATCAGGACAGCTCTACCCTCCGGTCGAGCGGACTTAAATCAAAAATAATACTGTGATAGGCGCCTTTCTCCTGCGCCTATCATTTCCCTCAAAAATAGATGGCTTATCTCGCCGCTTTTGCCACGCGCTCAACGCTGTCCCTGTGGTTGATGGCGTAGCTCTTGACGTCGCGGTTGGCTGCTGCTATGATCTCTTCAGCCAACGCAGCCTCAATTGATTTGGTCTTCTTGAAGGAAGCGGCATGTGCGCCCTTTGATATGAACATAAGGGCGGTATCGACGCGCCTCTGGGGGGAAGTATCCACTGCCTTGGGCACAGTTATGCCACCGTACTTAAGACGGACGACCTCTTCGCGCGGCCCGGCATTGGCTATTGCCTTGCCAAGGACGGAGAGCGGGTTCTCCTTGGTCTTCTTGGCAACGATATCGAAAGCGCGCTCCACTATGCCGTAGGTCTTGAGCT
>JAQVZT010000136.1:3011-6825 GCA_028708055.1 Methanothrix sp. | reverse complement strand
CTGATGAGGTCTTAAGGCACGAAAACCTCCGCTTTGCCACCCCCGCTGAGATCGCAGCCGCCATTCCTCCGGAAAAGGAGCTATCCGTGCAGAGGTATGTCTCCTGGGCGGACCTCGAGAGAGATACCAGCTGCTGGCTGGGAAATGCTCTCCAGCAAGCGGGATTCATCTACCAGAAGAGGCTGGAGGCACCGGTCAAGGAGAGCCGGGACGAAGATCTCCTCAAGATTTGGAGAACGCTGCTACTGTCCGATCACCTCTATTACATCTTCACCCACGGAGGGGGCCCGGGAGAGGTGCACAGCTACTTCAGCCCCTACGGCCTTCCCTTTGATGCCTCTGTCACCTATTTCAGCGTTCTATGCGATCTGCACTACCGCCTCAAGAAAAAGGTCCATCTGGCGGATTCGCCCTTCCGCTTTGCCACCGGCAAGGATAAATTCACGGGCGAGGTCGCCTGGAGCCTGGCCGGCCTGCAGAATATTTTAAAGACGGTATCAATTGAATCTCTGCAATACCACAGCGAGCGTGGGGATCTGGCTCTCTGGGCGGATACAAGCCTCGCTGATGCCTCTCTCGCTCGGGCCCTGGCGAAGCTGGAGAGCCACAAGGGCGAAAGGCTGCGAAAAGGCCTGATTGCTGCTGTGAATGCCGCTCTCTCGGAGAGCAAATGACATCCGGCTTTTCCTTTCGTCCTCAAGGGTACAGCGATGGCTCAGGCCGCGAGTGGCTGCAGGCCAATGGCCTGGGCGGATATTCTTCCGCCACCGCGGCGGCAAGCAACACCCGGTCCTATCACGGCCTTCTGGTGGCAGCGCTGAATCCTCCCGTCGATCGCTGGCTTTTGCTTAGCTCTCTGGATGAGGAGCTTGAAGGCGTCCAGCTGGCCAATCACCAGTATCCCGGTATGATCCACCCCCAGGGATTCAAATACCTGCGGGAGTTCCGCTGCGATCCCTTTCCGCGATTCTGCTACAAGATAGGTAACACCCGCATTGAAAAGACCGTCTTCATGATCCACGGCGAGAACACCGTCATCATCAGCTATCTGATCAAAAACGGCAAGGGCGCAATGCGCATCCTTCCCCTGGTGCACAGCAGGAGCTTTCATTCCGCTTGCCCTTTGCCAGGTATGGCCCAGAAACTCCTTGATAGAGGCACAAATCTCCGATCAAATCTCTGCCCGGAGATAAGCCTCAACCTCCTCTCGGATGGGCTTGATTACGCCATGCGGGAGATGGTTTACTACAACTTCGAGTACGAAATGGAACGAATGCGTGGCCTGGCCTGGAAGGAGGATCTATTCTGTCCGGGCAGCTTCGAGATTGAGCTGTCCGGAGAGGCGAGCTTTGCCATAGCCGCCTCTACCGAAAGAACCGTTATGCTTGACTGGCGAGCAGAAGAAAAAAAGGAGCTGGAACGCCTGGAAGGGCTCCGTGCCCCCATTCCCGATCTGGCAGTTGCTGCGGATGCCTTCCTGGCAAAAAGGGGGGCAAGCAAGAGTCTCATCGCCGGATACCACTGGTTTGATGACTGGGGGAGAGACGCCATGATCTCCCTGCCCGGCCTTTTGCTCTGCACAGGCCGCTTTGAGGACGCAAGGCTCGTCCTGAAATCCTTCGCGGTTGCCATGAAAGATGGCGTTCTGCCCAACGACCTGGGGGCAGGGTCCTACAACACAGTGGACGCATCCCTGTGGTTTATCCGGGCGGCTGGCAGATATTTCTCCTGTTCAAAAGACCGGGAGTTCGTGAGAGATATCTGGCCCAGGATGCTGGATGTGGTATCTCGCTATTCCCGCCAGGAGAAGGCATCGGAGGAGGGCTTTTCCTGCAAAGAGGATGGCCTAATTTCATCCGGGCCGGCGCTCACCTGGATGGACGCGCGCCTCGGTGGCCAGCCGGTATCGCCCCGCGCGGGAAAATGCTGCGAGATAAATGCCCTCTGGTACTCGGCCTTAAGAGATATGCAGAATCTGGCCGGTGCCCTGGAGCTGCCTCAGGATACCGGTACCCGATTTGCCCTTCTCGCGGAGAGGGTGGCAAGAAGCTACCGAAAATTCTGGAACAGCGAGACCGGCTGCCTCTTTGATGTAATCGACCATGAGGATGCCTCCATCCGTCCCAACCAGATCATCGCCGCAGGAATTTCCGGTCTGCTCCCGGATGTAATGAAAAGAAGCATTCTTGATGTCGTTACCAGGGAGCTGCTCACGCCTAACGGTCTGAGGACACTCTCTCCTCGCGATCCCCGTTACGCAGGCAGATATGAGGGCGACATGCGCCGCCGGGATGGCAGCTATCACCAGGGAACCGTCTGGCCCTGGCTCATGGGGCCCTACATCGATGCTCTGCTCGCTGTGCAGGGCAGATCCGATGCCACTATCGCCCAGGCCAGAGGGCTGCTCCGCCCGCTGCTGGACAATCAGTCCGGCGGGATCAACACCATTCCCGAGGTATTTGATGGCGACAGCCCCCAGCGACCGGGTGGATGCATATCCCAGGCCTGGTCGGTAGCTGAAGTGCTGCGCGCCTGGGACAGCCTGGGATGAGACGAGTTTGCGATGGACGAGGGTGAGTCAGCGATAAGTCAGCGATAAGTCGTCAATGACTCAGTCCCTGGAAATCCACTTGTTTCCTTTCGGTTCCTATCGCTTTTTTCAGCTCTGGTAGATTCCCGCCCCCAGCCACCAGCTATCATCAACGGATGTCACATAGCTTATCTTGGGCTCGCTCTGGTTGGTTATCGGATTGGTCCAGTTGTACTGGTAATAGCCGCTGCCGTTGCTGGCTATGGCCCGCATCTCCCGGTTGATGTAAACTCCCTGATCGTTCTGAAGATCCAGACGGTTGGTTCCGACCGCCTCGGGCAAGAAAGGCAGGCAGAGAGATGTTCCGTTGAAATCCTGGGCAAAGATGTAGACGTCTCCTCTAACCCAGCTGCCGTTTGTGTCCATGAAATCACTCAGAGCCTTTTCTCTGCTCGTCACCAGAGCATAGCTGTGGGCCTCATCCACAAAGGTCTTCAGCTCTTCTCTGCTGGTCGGCTTCATGGCAGACGAATTGTGAAAGGATGATGAGCTGCTGAACAATCCCGATCCCAGCCACCAGCTGTCGTTCACCCTGGCGGTGTAGCTCAGCTTCAGCTCCTCTCTCATCTCCTTCTCAGGATTGGGGTAGAGATAGTAGGTCTGTCCTCCTCCGGCTGCGGCAAGCTGGAGATTGTCCCTGACAAAGGAAACTCCATTGGCATCCCTGGCGTCCAGCCTGTTTTCGCCCAGAAGCTTGGGCTGTAGCGGCAGGCTCAGGACATTGCCCAGGAAGTCGTAGGCAAAGATGTACCGATCCCCGCTGACAAATTGCCCAGAAGGATCATTGAATAGCTGGAGAGATTTTTCCCGGCCATTCTCCTCCGCATAGCCCTTTGCCAGGTTTACGAACTGATTCAAAGAACGTTGGTCCTCAAAGCTGAAGAGGGGAACGTCTCCCGGCAGGTAAATGCCTGAGCCTATCCACAGGTTGTCATCAACCTTGACCACGTAGAGCAGCTTGATCTCTGTGCGGTTGGATTGATTCGGATTGGGATAGACATTCATAGCAAACCCCTGGCCGTTCTTTGCGACCTCTATCAGATTTCTTATGTAATGCACCCCGTTTGGATCGACGAGGTCGAGGTTATTCCTGCCGATCAGCTTGTGAAGATAGGGATGGGCCAGAAGCGTCCCATTGAAGTCATAGGCGAAGATGTACCTCTCGCCCTTAACAAACTGTCCTTTCGGGTCGCTGAAAGCTCTGAGCGCCTCATCTCTTCCGTT
>JAQVZT010000136.1:0-2911 GCA_028708055.1 Methanothrix sp. | reverse complement strand
TTCACTTCGTCTAGCGTTTGAGCATCTTGCTGATGCTGTTTGTGGCATTGGAGATGCTGCTGGAAATGCCTGAGAGAATACTCGTTGCCCCAGCGGCGGGCTTTGTCTGGGCTGCTGATTTCGTCTCCTCTGGCTTGGAAGCATTTGGTTTCTTCTCCTTCTTCCTGGAGATGGAATTGCCGTTTTTCATCTGAAAATTGCTATTGCGATCTTGGGGACCCTTGCTCTTCCTGTTGTTTTTTGCCATAATTACCATGCCCCGGTGAGTGTCAAAATTGATATAGATTGCGCCCATTGGCTTTGCTCGATGGAATGCCATCTGTTCCTGCATTCGATGTCCAGAATAGGGTTTTTTGCTGCATTGGCTGATCCCCACAAAGCAAATTCTCCTCTATGATGGTACTCTCAGCAAAAGTGCTTATCGCGATCGTCAACCACAGCAGAACAGATGCAAGGAGAAA
Source organism: Methanothrix sp. (assembly GCA_028708055.1). Taxonomy (GTDB): domain Archaea; phylum Halobacteriota; class Methanosarcinia; order Methanotrichales; family Methanotrichaceae; genus Methanothrix. Next base: position 2,450 of record JAQVZT010000136.1, on the reverse strand, counting down.
ACAGCCAGATCCGGGAACAGCTGACGGATCTCCGGCTGCGATCTTGCTCCTACTTTCCGCCATGCGGGCACACATAGAGACACAGCCCGCATACACCGTATCCTGTCTTCTGCTCAAGCTCTTTCAGGTACCGCTCGCACTTTGCGGCATCGTACCTGGCTTCTCGGGACTCGTCATACCGGAAAGGCCGACCGGTGAAGGCGGCCTGTGGGCAGATCTCCACGCACTTGCTGCACTCTCCGCAACGCTCCGCCATCGCCTGGCCTGTCGCCTCCAGCGGCGCATCGGTGAGCACCGTAGTCCAGCGCACCCGCGGACCGGCTTGCTGAGTGATCAGCAGGCAGCTCTTACCTATCCATCCCAGGCCGGCCAGATGTGCCGCCAGCTTGTGAGAGAATGCGGCGGCGATCCGATCGTCGACCACAGCACGCTTTGAAGCGGGAACCGGCAATGCCCGGTAACCCTGACTCTGCAGGCAGTTGCTGAGGCGCAGGGCGATGCTGTCCAGGAGGTCGTTAACCACATCGTAAGCATGATGCCTGTATTCCATCGCTACTACCCTATCGCCCCGTTCGGGAAGCCCGTCCACGATGGTGCTCAGCAGGGCTACTCCGATGGATATCGCCCGGGGGTACCCGGCCAGGCGTTCTCCGCCCTGCCATAAGATGAAATCACGGGCCGGCGCGAGATCGGCCACGCCATAGAAGTCTGCGCCCAAATCCTTTGCTACTTCACGAATCCTGGCATCCAGCTGCATGGAAGGGCGTTTTATTAGCTGCTCGATAATAATAGCTGCGGTAAAAAAGTGATTTTTTGTTCCGAAATCCATCTGGAAAGATACTGAGACCTTATGACGATGGCTTTTTAAGCTATTTTTGCCTCGAAGGAGTCGAAGATGGCATTTGTGGTCTGCCAGGGGAAATTGGAGCCCACGATGCACACAATCGTTCCCGAACCATTCTTCTGGTCAGGACTGTATGCAGCAATATACATCGGGTCCGAGCCACCTTCATCGATCTTGGCCAGAATGCCGTCATGTCCATTGATCTGGTATGGCTCAGTCTGAATGGCGGCTCTCCTCGGCACTAATTCAGATTGCTCAATGCAGTGCTCGAGGCCCGTGGCTGTATCCCTCTGAGATATTGCTGCATAGAGGGGCATAGATGCGCTCATCTCGTGTACCTCGACGAGCACCTGGCCGGATGTCTCCTCGGCGGTTATTGCAGCCGGATAGATTGTATATGCGAAATCGACCCCTTTTTCGCGGTGATCAGCAGTGGATGAGGATTCCTTCTCGACGGAGTAATCGCCAATGCTCGCCAGGTCCATGGAAATCTGAGCCGGGCCGAGATCAATTGTCTCGCCGACGGCTGTGGACAAACCTGATAATGAGATCATAAGACAAAATGCTGATAGCAGCCATGCTTGTTTCATTTCTTTCTCCTAATGTTTTCGCCTATTTCATCTGATACGATGATCATTCAATCATCATTCAATCCTGAGATTCATTGATCCCGAATTCGTTCCTTCTTTGCACCACATGCAATCCTGAACGGTTAATAAATGTATAGCCGAACTTAGCCGAACGAACAATTTGTGCAGGGGGATATTGGAGAATGCTCTGCCGGCCTGAATCGTTCGATATCAAGAAATAGGGCCCAATTTTGTTCAATTTTTCTTTTAAGATGCAGCCAGGACCGTATTTTGGATTTGATCCAAGGAAAAGGCATTAATCTGAGAAATATTGGACTGAAGAGGGGAGCATGGCTCCTGATCTTCAGTCAAAAAAGACCCGGTTTACTTCTTTGCAGCGCTTCCGGATTTCATCACGCACAGAGGGCCTCTGAGGTAGACATACCAGTACAGCATCGCCACGAAGATAGCCGCTCCTACGATGTTTCCCAGGGTGACTGGCACCAGGTTGGTTATGAAGAAGTTCTGCCAGCCGCTGCTGCCGACCAGGTTCACAGTGGTCACATTGGCTGTAGCAAGCTTTGCAGCTATCGCCGGATTGTTGGCGGCAAATATGCCCAGGGGAATGAAGAACATGTTGGCTACGCTGTGCTCAAAGCCGATGGTGACGAAAGCCATGATGGGGAACCAGCATGCGAAGATCTTGCTGATTATGTCCTCAGCGCTTATTGCCAGCCAGACCGCCAGGCAGACCAGCCAGTTGCAGCCTATGCCGCGCAGGAAGGCGGTGGTAAAGTCCAGGCCGCATTTGCCGTTGGCTACCGTCGCCGCCCAGCCTGCCCAGGGCATATTATCGAAGTATCCGCACAAATATGCCAGGAAGAAAGCCACAAATATCGATCCCAGGAAATTGCCGACATAAACGAGAGACCAGTTCTTTACCAGCCCCTTGACGGTTGCCTCGCCGTTGAGAAGGCTGATGGGCGCAAACATGCAATTGCCTGTGAACAGCTCAGAGCCTGCGATCACTACCAGCA
>JAQVZT010000003.1 GCA_028708055.1 Methanothrix sp. | reverse complement strand
CATCGTCCTCGATGATCACACCCTTGTAGACTGAGACGAAGTTCTGGATCTTCACATTGTCGCCTATCTCGGCATCGATATCGATGTAAACGCTCTTTCCAATATTGCAGTTGCTGCCTATCCTGGAGCCCCGGCGCACATGGGCAAAATGCCAGATCTTTGTGCCATCGCCGACATCCTCGCTCTCCACTATGGCCGTGGGATGGACATAGTAGCTGTTTTTTTCTCCTTGCATCTATTCCTCGTATCGTCCTATGGCTAATTGTGGCTTATTATTGTGGCTTATTGATATGCAATCCCTGCTTGATCTGCTCGCAGATTTGCAGGTTCCTCAGAGCCTCTTCAGGCGTGACCGGGAAGCTCTTGCCCCTGCTAACGCAGTCCAGGAATGTCTTAAGCTCCACCTTCAATGGCTCGACCTTGTTTACCAGCACCTTCTCAATGATGTTCTCCTGCGTATATCGCTCATTTTCCACACCGTACTTGCCGGGCTTCCGGTATATGTAGACTTCCTGGGTCATGAAGTCGCCTTCTGCCGTATAGTCCTCGGATTCAACATAAAAAGTGCGGAACTTCTTGGAAGACAGGCGGCTGGCGGATATGGAGACCACACAATCCGGGAAGACTGCCAGAGCTTCGCAGACATTCGCGCTTCCGGCACTGAATATCTTGCAGTTATTCTCACCCTTGAAAAGCACATTGAAGGCGATATCGATATCGTGGATCATGAGATCCTCCACCACGGAAGCATCGGTTATGCGGCTTGAGGTGGGGTTATGTCTCTTGATGGATACATAATCCGGTCGCTGGGCTATCTTGGTCATCTCTGCGACTATGGGGTTGAACCTCTCGATGTGGCCAACGCCCACCACCAGCCCCCTGCCATCATCCTTTTTGCGTTGGATGATTTTCAAAAGATCAATTCCCTCGGCAGCCGTCAATGTGATGGGCTTTTCGATAAGGCAGTGAATGCCTGACTCGATTACTTTCCTCGCAGTCTCGAAGTGGTATCTGGTCGGCACACAGATGCTGACTGCGTCCACCCGGCTGAGCAGATCGTCAAGCGATTCGCATATCGTGGCAAGCTCCCGGGAGCGCTCTCTGCTTGCCGGGACCGGATCATAGACACAAATGGCGTCTACTCCTTTCATCTCCGAGTAAACCCGCACATGGTTCCGGCCCATGGCTCCTACGCCGATTACTCCAACATCCATATTCAGGCCTCGAAGGAATTGACTGTCTCGCAAATGTACAACAGGTCTTCCCTGGTGAGAGAGGGATGAACGGGCAGGCTCAGTACCCTGCGGGAGACTTCTTCAGACACCGGGCAGCTCTCGCTAGTATAGCCCAGCTTCCTGTAGAGCGGCTGCTCGTAGACTGTCCTGGGATAGTGAACGGCGCTGCCGATTCCTTTAGCCTGAAGATACTCCATCAGCTTCTCCCGGGACCCGGCAAAGCTCTCCTCCACCCGCACCACATACTGATGATAAACATGCCTGACCCCCTCAGCCTGATAGGGCGTCGTAATGCCTTTGATCCTGATATTGTCATTGAGGAACGCGGCATTTTCAATTCTCCTGGCTGTGAACTCCTCCAGGCGTTTCAGCTGGGCAAGGCCAATGGCTCCCTGAATATTCATCATCCGGTAATTGTATCCCAGCGTGGTGTGGTTGTACTTGCCGGTATCACCGTGGCTTCTGAGTAGGCGAAGACGTTCTGCCAGGTCATCGTCATCGGTGGTGATCATGCCGCCCTCGCCGGTGGTCATATTCTTGGTGGGGTAGAAGGAGAAACAGCCTGCCGTGCCGAATGATCCCACCTTCTGGCCGCGATACTCTGCTCCATGAGCTTGAGCGCAGTCTTCCACCAGAAAGATCTTCTTATCCTGGCAGATCTCCGATATAGCTGCGAGGTCGAAAGGCTGGCCGTAAAGATGAACTCCTATCACCGCTCTGGTGCGGGCAGTTATTCTCTTTTGCAGGTCATCCGGGTCGATATTGAATGTCCTGGCATCCACATCTGCGAAGACCGGACGCAGACCTTGATAGAGTGCGCAATTGGCAGTGGCAATGAATGTGAAGGCTGGCGTTATGACCTCGTCGCCCGGCTTTAGATCGAGGGCCTTCATAGTCAGGTCCAGGGAGACTGTACCGTTGTTTACCGCGATAGAGTGCTTCACGCCCAGATAACGGGAGAAATCCTCTTCAAAACGCTTAACGCTTTCTCCCTGGGCGAGCATTCCGCTCTTCAGCACCTCGCTCACAGCTTTGATCTCTTCATCACCTATGATGGGTTTGGCTATGGGAATAAAATCTCTCATCAAGTTCTCCTCGAAGCTATATTTTTTGTTCTGTACTCTGTTTGTCTTTTATCTTGAAAAGTCTTGCCATAATCAGATTTATATGCTGGGTTTGACCAGCCCCTTGTGAATAGCCCCCGGCAGTCCCCGGAATCCTGAAGCGATGACCGTTCCAGGATAGATCGAGGTATTGATACCGGTCATGACGTCGTCTCCCATGACCACACCCAATTTGCGCCTGCCGCTATCTACTCGCACCCCTTTGATAAAGGACTTGATGTTGCCCCTGTCGTGGCGCAGATTGGAGCAGACGGTTCCAGCGCCGAAGTTGCATCTCTCTGCTATAATGCTGTCACCTACATAGGAGAGGTGTCCTATCTTGCTATCGTTTCCGATGGCGCTGTTCTTGACCTCGACTGCATTTCCAATGCGGACTCTGTCGCCTATGCATGTCGCGGGCCTGATGTAGCAGTTCGGTCCGATGTCGCAGTCCTCTCCGATCAAAACCGGCCCCACGATGTAGGCTCCGGAGCGAACAATTGTTCTTTTACCGATGGACACTTTGCCCGATATTGTTGCCCCTGCCTCAACTTTGCCTGAGATGGTGGGCTCAATATCCCTGAGCAAGATCTCGTTGGCAGTAAGGATATCCCAGGGCCTGCCGATCTCCAGCCAGCTTTTGAGTGTGACGATTTTGATTTCCTCCCGAGGGGACAGAAGATTCAGGCCGTCCGTCAGTTCATACTCACCCCTCTCAGAAATCGGTGCCGATCGCATCGCTTCGAATATGCTTCTTTTCAAGAGATAGATGCCGGCGTTGGCCAGGTTGGACGGAGGACGCTCGCTCTTCTCGACCACGGATTTGAAGCAGTCTCCTTCCGCCAGAAATACTCCATACCTTCTGGGGTCGTCAACCTCGATGGCAGAGACGGCAGCAGTCCCGCTGGAGGCTATCTCTTTCAGGGATGACTCGTCTGGCAGCACATCTCCATTTAATACCAGAAATCGCTCCGCCGCCTTTTCCTGAGCGGCCATGAGGGCATGTCCGGTACCCAGCTGTCTGTACTGGTCAGCATAATCGATTTTTACGCCCAGGCGGCCGCCGTCACCGAAATATGAGCGCACACACTCTGCCCCGTATCCCACCACCAGGACGAAACGATCCACGCCTGCGCTGCGGGCCCGCAGGATGATGTGCTCCAGTAGTGGTCTGCCAGCCACAGGCAGCATCACCTTGGGCTGATTGGAGGTCAGGGGCCGCATGCGGCTGCCCTCTCCCGCGGCGAGAATAATCGCTTGCATGGATAGGAGTTGCCGAGGAGGATTAAAAATGCTTTGAGTATGATCATCCGCCTCTGCAAAATTGTATTCTGCTGATCATTATCACTTGATATTCAGGTTCTGGACAGCTATGCTGATGCATCGGCAATCGCTGCTGTTTAGCTCCGGGATATTACAGGGCTTTTCACAGCCTTCAGGAACGCTCAATCTTATCAAATTCAGTCCTTTTGCCAGTCGAATTGGTTGAGTGATATTTTCAAAACGTGTGCCAATGCTGAACTTGGCAAGGGGTGAAGCATTCAATGATATCTCCAGAGATCTGGGCCTGGCAAAGCTCTGGGCCTGAAATACCAGTACCGCGTCCTTGCTCTCCTCAGAGAAAAACGAGACGGTTGAGTCGGCTTGCATCCAGCGGGTTGTGATTGCATTCCAGTTCTCCGGGCCGTGCCAGCCTGATACAAAAATAGTCTGCGGTTGCTCCCATCCTGGGCAGATATTGCTTTCCCGCGAGCTAATGCTATCTTTCCTTTCGCATATGGCTGGATTTTCTATAGCCACGCTCAGACACCGTGCGTCGATATTGTTGAGTTCTGCATTGTCGCAAGGACAGTCGCAGCCTTCTGGCGCAAGAAAGCGTAGCTGGGTTGTTCCCCTCTTGAGGTCAACGGGCACATGAACCTCGATGGGGTTGGTGGGTACGATAGTCTCGATCACGGGCGTGCCGTTGTGTAATACTTGAAGCCTTCGGCTTTTATAGAAACTGAGTGCATGAAAGCTCAATATGGCCTTAAGCGGCCGGTCAGAATATACTGTCAGAGTTGCATTGTCCTTCATCCAGTTGGCCGGCAGTCCATTCCATCTTTCCATGCAATACCAGCCATCGGTCTTATCAATGCCATACAGGGAAGCGTTGCCCGGCAGTCTTGTCGGCCTGTACAACAGATACCCCTTTGTAGAATATGCTAGAGACGGATAAGGCAGTATCTTCGAGGATATTATGTAGCTGGCATTCCCGGCATAATCGGAATATACGCCAGAAGGATCTTCTGCGGCGTAATGGGTTACTACAGATCCTCTTGCCCAGAATTTAGTAAACGGCAGCATAACCCGGTCTCTCATGTCATCTTCCTGATCCATAATTATCAGCGAGCTATCGTTTGAAAACTGATCCAGATATGATCCAATTTGATTGTGTTCCTGGAATCCTTTCGAGGCTGCCAGTTCCTGAGGAACATTATATGCAGATACGATTATTGATGCCAATATTATAATTGCTATCAGTATCGACCTGCATCTCCTATCATAGAGGGAGAGATACAGTCCCGCAAAGAAGACAGGTGAGACGACGGGAACTATTGCCCAGGAGGGCATAACCGATTTCAGAACATTAAAGTAATTTAATGAGAACATTTCTTTATTTGCATCAAATGGAAACGTTAAGGAAAATAGGCTGCATATGGCCAGATAAGCTATTATCATCGCCAGAAGTACCCTGGATAGTTTCTCCTTTTTTTGGCCGCTGGCATAGTTCGAACCTATGAGGCCGAACAGGAATATTGCGGGAACCAGAGGATCGACATACCGTCCAAGGAGCTGAAAGTCGTCTCGGTTGCATAAATAAAGTAGCGAATATCCTTCAGGAAGTCTATGAATCATCTGATACATAAAGAGGACAGTTGCTATGATCAGAGCCACGCTGGAGACAAGAAAATATATTACCACTGATCTAAAAACTTTGCTTCTCCTGATCTCAGCTTGATTGCTGCAATATACGAGATTCAGGGAGAGACCCCTAGTGAGGTTCAACACATATGACAAAAAGAGCATCGCGATGAGAAAAATAACAAAATAGGATGACGCCATTAGGTATTCCAGTTCATGCAATAGCAGTGAGAGAAACTCAATCAGAGTGCTGGCATTGCCAAAAATAGTTATAAACTTCATTAAGTAGATCGAGAAGTCGTATAGCTCCTTTTGTATATAGTGGCCGAGAAACGGATTTTCAATTTTGGTCATGCTGACAAGCAAAAATACAATGGCAAGAATAAATGCAAAGAGGAGTTTGGATTTGGCGGAAACTGTCTTTCTAATCCCTAAATCCATTTCCTGCGACCTCAAATGAAGTCTATCCCGATCCTGATCGGCAAACCAGTAATAAACAACAGATACGACTAAACCGAATATCATAGCCAGGCCAATGTGTTTGGTAAAAAAGAGCATTGCAACAGAAAATGCAGCAGCCGCAATCCAGGATATCTCTCTGGTCCGGAAGGCTTCGTGCACAAACCATATGCTGAAGATAAATAACGGCATGAGGAGATTCTCGCACATCAGAGTGAAGTTATAGAAAAACAGGCATGGCAATACCGCAATGGCAATGCTGCCTATGAGTGCATAATTCCTGTCAACATATTTTCTCATAATAAAGCAGGATGGGAATAATATTGAAGAGTTTATGATGGTATTGATCAGCAGCATAATATGATAGATCGTGGATTTATCCGTTGAAAATATATGGGCCGGTGATATCGAAATCGGATACAATACAGGCAATCTTAAATAATCCTCGTTGAATATATTTTCGGCCATCTTGGCATATACCATTTCGTCTTGGAAGAGCCACGGAGACTGAAACATCAATGATAAATACGACTTTATGACTACAATAATAATAAACACAAGGATCAAGAGCAAATTTGGCCTGGCAGCCTGGATCGATGCAATCCTGCCAATCGCTCTTCTTTTTAGATTGGTTATATTGCATCGGCTTGCATGATTGGTGCTCATGATCTCAATATCGGTTTCGCCTCAGATCATTATAAGAGTATCGATCTGTTCATCGTGATAGCGCGAAAGGGCAGGACCGGATCAATCTATAAATAGGTGGCTCCCGTTGAAGGTATGATATCATGCTGCTTCTGGTTTCTCTGAGCCTGCTGGTTAGCTTTCTGACAACCTGGGCAATTGTCAAGAAATGGATCTGCAAGTCTGCTGAATTCGGCCTGTTGGGTTTGGACATGAACAAGCCAGGAAAACCCAAAATTCCCGAGATGGGCGGCATCAGCATCGTCTTCGGCTTTGTGCTGGGGATACTGGTCTATCTCGGAGCTATTTCCTTCTATTTCGGCGCATCTGATGCGTCTGATTATTCTTCCATTCTGGCGGTTCTCTGTACCGTTCTCATGTCCTGCATTATCGGTATTGTCGACGACATCTCGGGCTGGAAGGTTGGGCTCATGCAATGGCAGAAGCTCGTCCTCACCTTCTTTGCCGCCCTTCCTGTAATGGTGATCAATGCCGGCACTCCCTCTATGAGCCTGCCGATTGCGGGATCCATCGATCTGGGACTTCTATATCCTCTTCTGATAATCCCCGTGGGAATAGTCGGAGCCTCGAATTCCTTTAACATGGTGGCAGGATACAATGGACTGGAAGCCGGCATGGGCATCATAATGTTATCTTCTCTCTCTTTCTTTGCCTATATTGGTGGACGGCAGGACGCGATGGTGCTGGCCTTATGCGTGGTGGCATCGTTGCTGGCCTTCCTTCGCTTCAACTGGAATCCGGCCAGGGTGTTTCCTGGCGACACGATGACATACTCAGTCGGGGCTCTGATGGCATGTGTAGCGATACTCGGCGATATGGAGAAGGTTGCACTGATACTCTATGTGCCGTATGCTGTAGACTTCTTGCTCCAGCTTCGTTGTGGATTTCATTTCGAGGCCTTTGCTCAGGTCAATGAAGATGGCAGTCTGGATCTGCCCGGTCCCGGTTTATTTCACCTGACCCATCTGGCGATTGCCGTTCTCAAGAGATTTAAGCGGAAGGTTTACGAGAAGGACGTGGTGCTGTTTCTCTATGGAATTGAGTCGGCTTTTGCCCTGTATGCTATCATTATGTATCTGTAATCTCCTTGCCATCTGGATTGCTGTCTGCTATCAATGGAGGATCTCTTGGTGAAAGAGTTGAAGTTGCGTCTTCGCATTTTCATCATAGGCAATCAGGCTACTTCGCTTCTCAACTTTCGCGGCCCGCTCATCTCTTATCTGGCTATCAGAGGCCATGAGGTTTCCGCTCTTGCCCCGGACTATGATGAATCCACGCGCTCAGCGGTGCGTGCTCTGGGCGCAAGACCTGTGGATTACTCGCTCAGCCGGACCGGCATGAACCCCCTTCGCGATATGGCTGATACTCTTCGCCTCATCAGCCTTCTGCGCCAGGAAAAGCCCGATGCCATCCTGACCTTCGTCCTGAAGCCTGCTATCTACGGGACGATTGCTGCATGGATTGCGCAGGTGCCACTCAGGTTTGCCACAATTGAAGGATTAGGCTATGCCTTTGTCCCGGCAGATGGCCCGGATGGTCTCAAGCGAAAGATGCTAAGGGCAGTGATAACCATGCTCTCCACGGCAGCGTTGCACCGGGCGGAAGGTGTCTTCTTCCTGAACAAAGATGACTTAACAGAGTTCACCAGCCGCCATATCCTTCCTTCTCACAGGGCTATCCTCCTGGGCGGTATTGGCGTGGACCTCAGGCAATGGGCAGCAGCGCCTCCTGTCATAAGGCCGGTCACATTCCTGATGGCAGCGCGCCTCTTGCGGGAGAAGGGCATAGGAGAGTATGCAGCCGCTGCCAGGCTGCTCAGGAAGAAGCATCCTGACGCGCGGTTCATTCTTCTGGGCAGCCAGGATGACAATCCCGGCGCCCTTTCCAGATGCGAGATTGAGGAGTGGACTTCTGATGGAACCCTGGAATGGCCGGGTTATGTCCCTGATGTGCGCACCTGGCTCCTGCAGGCCAGCGTCTTCGTATTTCCTTCCTATTATCGGGAGGGGGTGCCCCGCATCACCCAGGAGGCGATGGCCATGGCGCGCCCCGTAATAACAACAGATGCTCCCGGCTGTTGCGAGACTGTGGTTGATGGAAAGAACGGTTTTCTGGTCCCGGTGCGCGATGTCGGTGCTCTGGCAGATGCAATGGAGCGGTTCATTGATCATCCTGAGCTGATCGAAAGGATGGGACAGGCCAGCCGGGCTATGGCAGAAGAGCGTTTTGACGTTCAGAAGGTCGTGAGTCGCATATATCGGATATTGAAGGATGCTGACAATAAACGTAAAACAATCCATTAAAAAAAAATTCGCTTGACACTGGAAAATCCCTACGCCATAAAAGCGCTAAAATTTTGCTGCGGGGCCCACTGCGTCGGTGTGCTCTTTTTGTGCGATAGAAAAAATCAGGCACTAGCTCGCAGAATACCTAAAAAAGAATCAGGGTCAGCTGTTGCCATGATCATGGCAGAGCGGACACGCTCCCGTGATATAGCAGCCTCCATTGTCAGCATTGACGCCACCGCCTGATAACGATTGCTTGCAATTGATCAAAACGTTTTCTTCCGCATTGCTTCGTGTAACAATGGTCAGCTGCGGTTTATTCCATCCGTTCTTTCTCGTCATGCTAATATCTCCCTGGGGAAGAAGTCCCGGCTATAATCCTGCTCTAATCTGCAACAAATTTGTTTCCTTCTATATTGAGTTTTCCAAAAGTGACCTGATCCTCTCTCTCCATCTCTCCACTTCCCAGGCGTTCTCTCCCTCCTTCAGCAGACCGATGTCCATCGCCTTTGCATGGGCGACACGGCATAGGTATTCCACAGGTGTGTCCAGGGTCCCGTGCTCCATCCAGGACTTGGCAGGGCATTGCTCGCAGAGCCCCTTCAGAAAACACCTGGCGCAGCGAGCCAGATAGTCGGGGTTGGTGGCTTTCATCTCCCTCATTCTGGGAAAGAATTCGGTAAGAGCTTTCTGGAGAGAGCCTTTTTCAAGATCGTAAACGGCATCAGGATGCCTGAGCATCATGCAGGGCTGGAGAATGCCGTAAGCATCGACACAGGCCCCGTGACCCGCTCCGCAGGAGAAGAGCAGCTCTCCGGGCGGTCTCATGAACTTGTTGCAGAACTGCTTCATCTCCTTGAGGTACTCATCTCTATCTGCGAATTGAATGGCGGTCCCTTCTTCGGGAGAAGCTCTCAGGCTCTTTATGATCCGGTTCTTGGCAGGAGAGTCCCTGCGGCAGCGCAGGTCGAAGAACATGGAGTATCTGGGTGGCTTCTTCATGTAAGGAATCGTGGCCGCCCATTTCTTGAATTGAACCATTTCCTTGCGGTTTTTGGGGAGCAGCGCCCCTTTGACCACAAAGGGGATCTTTCGCTCCTGGAGGAGAGCAATGCCGCGCAGGAACTGCTCGTAAGAGCCTCTTGACCTGGTGACCGCCTCGTAGGATTCCCTGGTCATGCCGTAGACAGAAACCTCAACCAGCTCTCGGGGCGGCACCCTGGACAGGAGGTCAGCTATCTCGGCATTGATGAGACAGGCGTTGGTAAAGAGCATAACTCTCATCCCCAGCCTGCGGGAGAAGATGTACAGCTCAGCAAAATCCTTCCGCAGGAGCGGCTCGCCTCCAGTGAATCGAACCGTCAGGCAGCCAAGGGATGCCGCCTCGCTCAGGATTGCTTTGACTCTCTCTGTCGGCATCTCCTGGCACCTTGCTGGATCGTCTTCCGGTAGGTTGATGCAGCAATGAATGCAGTCATTGTTGCACCTCTCGGTCAACTCCATATCCAGGCGGCCGAGCAGGGGGCCTCTTCCTTTCCAGATGTTATGCTTTGAGGCACTTACGCTTTCCAGATATGGGTCCTGGCCGGGCAGCGTCATCGCCCTACCGCGCTGCCATCCGGGCGGCTCTCAAGCAGTCCTTCTATCTCCGGAACAATCCCGCCGCTTTTATCAAACTCCATCTCATAGCATGGCACATCTTTGGCTATCTCCTCCATGAGCGTGATCATCTTCTGCCACCAATCGGCAGTTACAACGGGCTTGATGATGCAGGCCATCAGCCTCTGGATGATCTCTAAACGCTTTGTGATGGGAGTTATGCGGTTTTTCTCCGATTTCTTCAGGAACAGTATGGCAGATAGCGGCGCAGAGGCTGCTGAAACCAGGGGCACCTCGCCATGCGACCAGCTGCCGTGAACTTTAAAGCCCTCCGGCCATTTTCGAACGATGTTGCGATCATCGCACAATATCTCCGCCCGGTCCATCATCATCTTTACAGTGGTAGATTTCCCCGCCTCGGAGTGGCCTACAAAGAGCAGGCCTTTTCCGTCCAGGATCATGCCAGCCGAGTGGAGGAAACACGCTTCTCTTTCTGCCAGAACGCGGGAGAGCAGGATCTGGTCAGTCGGAAAGAGTGTCAGAGAATGCAGCCCGCCTTTGAGAAAGATGTCTTCACGATCATTGTAGATCCTCCCTCGAGAATGATCTTCGCTGAAGGTCGCCACGCGGTGCAACTTGTCATCCCCAGCAGTGGGAGAGATCCCCAGGTAGATCCAGGAATGGCCCTTTCGGTAAACAGCCCAGGGTGGCTTGCGGTAAATCTCCTGTCCAAGATCTCGCCCCGAAAGGTCAGGAATTACGAAATGGTGACGTATGGTAATCGTATCTTCATCCGGGCTGGGGGGATCTGTCTGAAACTGCCTGAACTTGGGATCGAATGTAGCGTCGGTGATTGGAAGGTCTGATTCCACTTTTATGCCGATCCCTGCGATCCTGTAGTAGCGGCGGTGGCTGTTCTTCCAGTATTCCTTGAAAGCCCTGCTTTCCCGGGCCACCTGGCAGAGGTAATCAATCTTTGCGCCATAGCGACCCTGCTCCAGATAGGCATAGACCGGGCACCAGCGGCAGTCCAACCTGCTGGGGCAGGAGCCGCAGTTGTCCTGAAACTCTTCTCCTCCCCGGACTTTTTCGGCAAGAGCGGGTATAAACCGGTCCCATGCCTCCTGAAAGCTGCCTTTTTTCAGGTCGTATCTCAGTGCCGGGTCCTTAATGAAGCTGCAAAATGTCATCTGGCCGTAAGCATCTATGTGAAAGTTACGCCTGCTCTCAATGCATCCGGCGAATAGACGGTCATCAGATGAAGTTGACCGGCAGGGGTCATAGGTATGCTGCTCCTCATAGGAGACATCCGGCTTGTCCAGTTCTATGACCTGGCAGGGAAGAAGTCTCTGGGATGCAATCTCTGCATTTTTTTGATGCGAGCCGCAGGCAGACAGGTACAGCCAGGCTGCACCCACTCTCCAGTAGGGGCTGAGAGATTTTGCCAGCTCCACCATCTGGGGAAATTGGTGGTAATTGTCTTTCATGGGTATGAGCTGGACGGTAAATCCGGCCCCGGCTTCCTTGAGGTGCTGCAATCCCCTCATTGCGGCCTGAAACGAACCAGGTGATCGGGTGACGTGGTCGTGCACAACAGTCGTCGCACCATAAAGAGCGACCATCTTACTCCCTTTCCTTCTTAAGAGCCGGGCAATCTCGGGGGTGATCAATGTACCGTTAGTGTTTATGGAATATGAGGCTGATCGGCTGGTGATGTAGTCGAAGATCTCGGCAAAATCGTCTCTCAGCATGGGTTCGCCGCCGGATATGTGCCAGCTGCGGCAGCCCATCTTTCGGGCCCGATCGACGATCGACTTGATTTCTTCTGCAGATAGCTCGTCCTTTTGCTCTGCAGAGGTGGGCGCAATCCTTAGCCAGCAATGACGGCAGTTGTTATTGCAGCGGTAGGTAAGGTCGATGCTACCTTCCAGAGGCAGGCGGGGCGTTTTGGTCTGACTTACGACACTCAGGTATTCGTTCATTGAGCAGCTCCTTAGGACGGATTAAATGGCGGTTGTGCAGATTGGTCTTAGGGGCAGGAATGATCTTCGTATCCCAGGCTTCTGGCCCTTTCGTGTGCTACCTGGCAGAAATAATCTATCCAGGCATCCATCTTTCCCACCTCGAGATAGGCATGAGCCGGGCACCACAAACAGAGATTGACTATAGGACACTTTCTGCATTTGGCTATAAACTCATCATTATCCGATTGCATATCCCGCACAGCGGGAACGAATCTCTGCCAGGCTTCTCTGAGGATGCCCGCTCGCAGGTCGTAAGTGCACTGCGGATGCCAGAGTGATGAGCAGAGCCTGAATCGACCGTCATAGCTAACCGAGAAGCTGCCGCACCCTGCACCGCAATGAAAGAGGTGATTGCAATTAATGTGTCCGGCTTCGGGCAATATGAGTTTATCACAACCCTTTTGAAGAGCGCCAAATCGCTCTGTATCAGCATGCTCGATGGCTGCGATCTCTTCCGGGGACAGTCGCTGCGCCTTGATCTGCTTATTTCGATCTCCATTTCCATCAAAACGCAGGTGTAGCAGAGGATCAAAACGGAAATAGTCCTTGGTATGCTCCCGGCAGAATCGGGCCATCTCCGGCATCTCATGCGCATTGGCCCGCAGAGCCATGGCTTTGAGCCGCACCTTCACATTGCTGTCAAGAAGAAGGTACAGGCCGCGTCGAAAGGCGGCAAATGAGCCGGGTTTTCCTGTCACAGCTTCGTAGGTCTCCCTTGTGGCTCCGTAGACTGTCACCTCGATGTCTCTGGGCGGATACTTGCGAAATAGCTGCACATGCTCTTCTCCGATCAGGCAGGCGTTGGTGAAGACGGATACGAGCAGGCCCAGCCTCTTTAAAGACAGGTAAATCTCCGAAAAGTCTTGCCTGAGCAATGGCTCTCCACCAGTGATCAGGCACCAGACCGCCCCCATATCTGCGGCCTGGGTGGCGATGCTCTTTATTTCATCGATGCTCATCTCCCTGCTTTTGGCCAGGGAATCCCCGGCAGGAAGGCAGATGTAGCAATGACTGCAATCGTTGTTGCAGCGAGCCGTGATCTCCAGATCGAAAGAGAATGGGATGTGCTTTTCTTTCATGGTTTGCCAGAGCGAGAGGTCGGGCAGCATCTGGTGGGCGATAAATTGCTCCGTCATGTCCGTGATGATCCTATAGTTCAATTCTCGTGTTCTCAATTTCAGTTCCGGGATTTGGCCTAAAGCCGCTGGTACATTATTATTCTGCGCCGGCCTGTCATTAAGAGCTCCTCATCCAGCTTGGATTGCAGATCCGGCAATTTTGTCAGCTTAAAACCAAGCTTGCGATATAAATTGATTGCCGGAGAGTTGTCCTCGTATACCAGCAGGAGCAGCTCTTCGATGCCATCTTCCCTGGCCACGTCAATCAGATGTCTGCAGAGCGACTCACCAATTCCCATGCCTCGGGCCTTTACTCTTACCATGAGGGAGAATAGCCAGTGGCCAGCATAAGGGTGGTGATTCGGAGGATGAGTGACCCGCTGGACAAAACCCACGATTTCCGAGTCTATCTTGGCGACGTAGTTTTTCACCAGGGGATCGGGTTTGCATGAATTTAGCCTTCCGCCCGGATTCCATATCTCATGGACCTTTTCCATATCCTTTCCATCTGCCTGTGTGATGGAAAACTCCGGCCCCAGCTTTCCAGCAATTTTGCGATAGAGTGCCGCCCCCTGCAATTTTATCAGAACCATGGCGATCAGCTTTCGCGCCAGGCTGGGCATTCTTATCCATTTCAGAAGATCATGCCTGGCGAGGGCGGCGATCACCCGGCGCTCCATTCCCAGGCCCAGCAAGACTCTGTGGCTGTTGCGCTCCACAGCCGTCACCAGACCGAGCACATTTTCGGAAGGAACTAGCCCGTCGGGCTCGGGAATGTTATCGCCCTTGATGATGTAGGCGTGGTTTTTTTTGTCAATTATCCGATGGACAGCTAGCCTCCCAGTTTCCGGCAGGATGAAGGCTACAACGTCTCCAATCACCGGGCGGCCGGAGGGAATGGGTGAGATGGTGATGATGTCCCTGTCTTTTATAAACGGGATCATGCTGATCCCGGACGCCCTGAACCGGAAGGCTCTGCCTTTCTCTGTGACCGCACCGAGAAGTTCTATCAATGCCTTCATGGAGAGCTTATCCTCTCCTCCGTCGACGATAAAATCCCGGGCCATCCTCAGGCCCTGGCAACCATCTTCCTCTCCAGGAGCACCTTCACCAGTCCTGCAATGTCCTGTTCGATCTCACCGGGCTGGGCATCAAATTCTGTCTTGAGGGCCTCGGCCACCTCTCGCAGGCTCTTCTTTCCGTCCAGCTTCTCCCAGATGGCCCTGCCCGTCTTGTTTAGGGTATAGATCTCATCCTCCATGTCTCCAATTCCCGATGTGAGGGGCACGAGGATGAACTCGCCTTCGATCTCTCTGGCAACCACGTCTTCGGATGCAATGTACGAGCAATCAATAGCAACTTCCTGCTCCATCAATTCACCACTTTCTTGATTGGAAATCTCCCTGGACTTAAAAGGGTTCCTCAAATCCGAACCTAAATGTGCATCCTTTCAATCCGGATCAAATACTGGAAAAATACTTCCACTCGATATATCGCATACATGGCCGTTGGTGTTGCAATAAATAAATGGGAGGAAACATGCTACGAAGCTCCTATACTGGAACATTCTGAGCACCCGTTAGTATCGCTGGCCGCGCAACTCACGTATGTATCCACGGGCCCGGACATGGCTGATCCCACTCCCGCTTTGCATACTGTCAATACATCCTCCGGATTTGACCTTTTGGCCAGGACAGTCAACTTTGGTTTGGTCCATGATCTCTTCATGTTGTCCCTCCTTTCCAATGTTGTTTTTGTGCTGCAATATTCTATATCAAATTATCCTTGGATACACTTTCTCGGATTAGTCTGTCTTAATGCAGTAGGCTTAAATCTGATACCACAGATGTATTACTGATATGTCTACCAAATCCGCTCTTCAATTCATCCAGCGTGCTGGAAAAGATGAGTCAATTGGAGATGTGATTCGGGAGCTGGGTTATGAAGCAAACCTGGATACTCTGGTCAAGGCCGGCCTGCGAGTAGGGTATTGTTTCACTGCAGAGGAGCTTCTGGCAGCCTATAAGTTGGACTGGAATGCGCGATGGATCCTTTATTCCTGTCCCCGCCAGCCTGCAGGCAGCTATCCTTCCCCCAAGACAGGCACCATTGATTGTTGCATCAACACTGGCGAACATCATTTATCACCATGGAGCACTCCTCGGGTTTAAGCCATCTATGGCCAAATCGCAGGTAAGCCTTTGCAGCCAGCGGCTTTCCTGGTTGATATAAGATCTTGATATGGCTGATATCGCGTTCAAATATGCTCAAGAGATCTGGTTTCATGAGCGACTGGACAATTATATCCGGCGGCCAGGTAATAGAGCTTGAGGTCGGGTCGGCAAATCCTTCCCAGGCAAGCAGTCCATCACGTTTCTGCGGCAGGCACAATCCAGCTTCAACCAGATGGTCCAGGAGGGTGGGCCAGTCAGGTCTTCCTTCAGGGCCGACTCCGCATAGGCATGAAATTCCGATCTTCGGCAGAATTTCCGATCCAAGGTCCACATGCAGCAGATTAATACAAGCCCCTAATTGGATTAGCCACTCTATCAGGGCTTTTAGCTGGCTTTCATCCCATGACCAGCCAATATGCTTTAACAGAGGAATAATGCTCCCGGCGGATTGGGGAATAAATTCTGCTCGGAGTGCATCTTCGTTTCGAGCCAGCATGGCGCCGATATAAATCAACCTGGCCTCGCGGAATTCAAAACAACGATGCAGGACATCCTGCCAGGGAAATGGACGAGTTTTTCCAAAGAGAATCTGCAATCCTTCTTCCAGAGCGGATTGCTTTTCATCAGCAGAATGCCTATCTTTTTTCATTCTCATGAAGAAAGATGGAAGATGCGGCTGGCGGCTGCATGCATCTGCATCCAGTTCAAAACCTATGCCATCCACAACGCCATGCATGAGCGATGACTGCTCTTGCCATTGAAGGCAAAACTCATGGACTCTGCGCCAAACGGGAATATCGGACAATCCAGAATTGATAATATGTCTCATCAGGATATCGGGTTCTCTGTTGTCGATGAGGATATGCTGAGATATATCTGCTTGCAGGTTGTCGGCACCCAGCTGGCACTCGATGAGGCCATTGACAATGGGTGGCAGACTCTCCGCCATGTCGATCAGTCTTTGAGCAAAAGGAACTGATACGAGCGCTGGGGAGAGATTGGGGATTAAAACCTGGATCGAGTCTGCCAGAGTAGGTCGCATATGACTTGCCTTTTGGATGTTGGTACAAGTAGTTCCTGGTCATCATTTAAATATACAGAGATGATCAGACAACGCTATACAGTCATGTGCAGGTATTTGTTCAGCGCTTCCAGTGCTAAGGCCGTCGTTAAAGCCTTAGATCCGTAGAAAGCATTAATTGCCGAGCAAAACCCAAATATGTCCCAGGATCCATCGGTATTTTGCTTATCTGCCATATATTCAGTGCCTTTTTCGATGGCATTGCCTGCAAAATTAAAGTTGTGAAGTATATTCATTGCAAATGCACTATGCAAGTCGTTTCCGAAAGAGCCATTGTTACGTTGTCTACGTAATACTTGATCTATAATTATATCTTTATTAATATTTAGATCAGTAATCCCATTTTCAAATGCTCTGGAAACAATATAGTAGAAGAATAATTTGTCGAAATACCATTTGGAAAAGGGCAAATCTCCTCGAATTGCGTTATTGATATAAGTGCAGATATGTTGGTCATTCTCACCTAAATATAATAGTACATTGGCATTGACGACACAATCAACATCATTTGCAAATGAAGGTCCAATCCACGTTAGATACCTATGTTCTTGATCCAAATTGCCGGAGATCAAATCATGATTATCATCAAAATGTACTCCGTAAGTTTTCAGAATATGGGAAACGACAGATATATCATCCAGATCCGGGGGTAGTTTCTGTAATTTATGATAGAGGTTCTTTTTCGTATGAAATCTCCAGATTCCGCCCTCTTCCTGTTCATCTTGTAAGAAACAGAGAGCATTCTGTATCATCTGGTCCAATTTTGGGTGTCTTAATCCTTTTACCGAATAAAGTACAAAAGAGGTGACAAATGGGGAATTGTATAAACGACCCCCCTCCATTCGCGGTATCACTGCTACCCTGGTAGGAAACTCGCCACTATCCAGTTGGTTTTCAACCAAAAAATCTATTCCACGCTCAATGGCCGCATCAATTTTGATCTTATGCATTTGATAACAATCCTGGCTTCATAGCAAATTTTCCCAGATTTCTGAGTCCAGTAGCCACACTCATTTGATCCTATGTTTGAATAATGAGGAAATCTCGTGAGTGCGATCGCAGACTAACTTCCGACTGCTGCCTCACAAGCGTTGCAGCTCCCGTTACCATCCCCTATGCATGCTGAATCATCTGTGTATGCTCCGAAATTTCCAGTCACCCTGCATGTTGTCAGCACGTTTTCCTGTGGTTGGCCTCGTACTACGACGATCAACTGTGGTCTATTCCATCTGTTCATGGTCGTTATCTCCTTTGATTGATCATATTAGAGAGCTATTTCTCTTTACCTATCTCAATTCAGTTATATGAATTTGATCCTGTTAGATCCGCTACATCCTTGGATTTTCGACCTCTATTCCTCAATCTATGTTTTTGATCCCGGCAGCTGATTGGAGGAGTTCTTGCCTGCCAATCAGATAATATATATCGAGCGCATGTTCAGCAAAAAAAGTCGTTGAGGCGAATCATTGAACCGCTCATCAGCAAATGCCCTGGGAAAAAAAGCATCTGACAATGCTCTGCGTCTCAAACAGGCAGCAGAGCTGGTCTGGAAGAGCGCGCCAGGCTGGACCCTCGCCGCGGTCGTCCTGATAATCCTCCAGGGCAGCCTGCCCCTGGGCGCTCTTTATCTGATGAAGCTGATCGTAGACGGTGTCAGCTCCGGGGCAGGCTTTGAGGCGGTCATGCTCTATATCGGCCTGGCAGGGGGCGTAGCCCTGCTGGTCGCAGTCTGCAACTCCCTGGCCAGCGTGGTCAGTGAAGCTCAGTCCATCCAGGTCTCGGACAGCATCCAGGAGATCCTCCATGCCAAATCGGTAGAGGTCGATCTGGAATACTACGAGAACCCGAAATACTACGAGATGCTTCACCGTGCCCAGCAGGAGGGGCCCAGCAGGCCCACCCAGATCGTAAACGGCCTTCTCCAGTCAGGCCGAAACGGCATGTCTCTTCTTGGCGTCCTGGCTCTGATGGTTTCTGTTAACTGGCTCGTGGCTCTCCTCCTCTGTGCGGCTGCCCTGCCCAGCGCCCTGATCCAGGTCAGATATGCCCGGAAGCTTTATCACTGGCAGCGGGCCTGCACCAGGAGGGAGAGGGCAGCCTGGTACCGGCACTGGCTTCTCACCAGCGACGGCTATGCCAAGGAGGTTCGGCTCTTCGATCTGGGATCGCTGTTCATGCGCCAGTATCGCGAGATCCGGGAGGAAGTGCGAAAGGAAAGGCTGGCTATAATCTACAGCAGATCCATTCGGGATCTTGCCTCTCAGGCAGTCGCCCTGACGGCGGTCTTTGCCTGCCTGGCCTACATTGCCAATCAGACCCTGGCAGGTGTCATTACTCTGGGATCGATGGTCATGTACTTTGGAGCAGTGCAACAGGGCCAGTCTTTCCTCTCCAGCTTCATGGGAAGCCTGGCCCGGCTCTATGAGAGCAACCTGTTTCTCACCAATCTTCAGGAGTTCCTCCAACTGAAGCCCAAAGTCATAGAACCGTCTCATCCCAGGAAGGTTCCCTGTCCCATCGGGAAGGGCATCTGCTTTGAAAATGTAGGATTCGGCTTTCCAGGAACTGCTGCCCAGGTCCTGAAGAATATAAACCTGCAGATCCGCCCCGGTCAGATTGTGGCCCTGGTGGGCGAGAACGGGTCTGGCAAAAGCACTCTGATCAAACTCCTCTGCCGGCTCTACGACCCGCAGGAAGGAAGGATCACTCTGGACGGAATTGATCTAAGGGACTTCAATACCGTGGAGCTGAGAAGAGAGATGAGCATCCTGTTCCAGGATTATGCCCGCTACAATCTGACGGCTGGAGAAAACATCTGGCTTGGCAAGGCACATTTGCCTCCTGTTGATGAGATGATCACCGCCGCGGCACAGTCTTCCGGGGCGGATGAATTCATATCCTCCCTGGATAAAAAGTATGAAACCGTCCTGGGAAAATGGTTCGATGGCGGCATTGAGCTATCCGTGGGGGAGTGGCAGAAGATTGCTCTGGCCAGGGCCTTTGTGCGCTCCTCTCAGATAATAGTATTGGATGAGCCCACCAGCTCGCTTGATCCCCGAGCCGAAGACGATGTAATCCGCAAATTTCGCATCCTGGCGGAGGGTAAGATTGCGATTATCATAAGCCACCGTCTTTCAACAGTGACCGCGGTCGATAGCATCTACTTCATAAAGGACGGCAGGATAGTCGAGAGCGGATCTCATAGGGCGCTGATGCAGAAGGGCGGAGAATATGCCAGACTATTTGAGATACAGGCCAGACACTATCGATGTATTCAGGAGGCCGAATGATCAGGAATGATGAAGAGGTAAAGCTGCTTGTTGCATGTTCCCGGCCAGAGGTGGATAGAGAGAGCACGGGTCAGATCTGCGCCCTTCTCAGGGAGAAGATGAACTGGGAATGGATCATCAAGGCAGCCCGCGCGCATGGAATTATTCCTCATCTCTACCGCCACCTCAAGGCCACCGGCCCTGGGCTGGTTCCCACGGAAGTTTACCTCGATCTCCAGAAGGTCTATTTTCTCAACACCAAAAGGAACCTGATACTTGCCAGAGAGCTGATCGGGATTTTAAAAGACCTGCACGGGCATGGAATCGAAGCGGTGCCTTTCAAAGGCCCTGTTCTTTCCCTGATGGCTTACGGTGATATTGCTTGCCGGTCATTTTCCGATCTGGATATCATGGTCTGCAAGGATGGTGTGCTCGCCGCCAGGGACGTGCTCATCTCTCGAGGCTACAGGCCACAGGTCGCCTTTACGGCAAAGCAAGAGAAGACCATTTTAAAAAATGTATGCGAGTACAATTTCGTTCGTGAGGATCCTCATCTGTTGGTTGAGGTTCACTGGAGGTTTCACACGGATTATTACTCTGTTCCGGCCAGCGAAGGAATCTGGTCTCGCCTAGAGAGCATAAGCCTGGAAGGGACGGCTATCCCCAGCTTCTCGGCAAATGATCTTGTCCTAGTTTTATGTTCTCATGCTGCGAGACATGAATGGTCTCAAATGAGGTTTATCAGCGACCTGGCAGGGCTGATACATCAAAGAGAGATCGACTGGGATCAGGTGGTAGCCAGTGCCGAAAAGGCGGGTCTGTTAAGGATACTGCATATCAATCTCATTCTTGCCCAGGACCTTCTGCATACCAATCTTCCTCAGCAGATGATTGACGAAATGCAGCGGGACCAATCAGCCAAAGAAATAGCTCAAGATGTTTCTGAGAGGCTATTTTCTGATCGACAGGTCACAGCCGGATCCGTTGAAAAGTATCTATTCTGGGCGAGAGTCCGAGAACGCATGATAGACCAGCTGAGATATTTGCTTTTTGTCGGTTTCAAGCCCACTCAGGTGGACTATGATGAATTTCCAATGCCCGACTTTTTGTATCCATTGTACTGGATCGTCCGGCCGGTTCGCCTCCTATTAAAACACAGGTCAAGAAAAAGGCTGTAAAATGATGGGAGAAGATCATTTCACGGTCAAGGGGAAAAACTTTATGAATACTAATGATGATTTTGCCATACCGATTCCCAATCCCGCCTCGTTCTTCAGGGAGGACCCGGGTGGTTGGGGGGTGCTGGTAAACATGGACACTGCGGCTTCAGTAGCCCTTAATCCCACCGGCAGTTCGATCTGGAAGCTGATCGATGGCAAGCGCAGCAACAGGGATATCGCATCAGCATTCTTGAAGAGCTTTCAGGATGCCCCTCAATCCGCATATGAGGATGCAATGGCTTTGCTGGACTTACTGGCAGAAGAAGGCCTGATCGGCTATGAGGTTAGAATATGAAGCGATATATGGTCAACTCAGTTGTTTCTTGTCGTGATGAAGGTGAGGATGGGGCTTTGCTCTTTAATCCCGACCTGGATCGTGCTGCGCTCATAAATCCCACGGGGCGATTGATCTGGGATGTGCTTGCGCTGCCCCATACGGTGGAGGAGATCACCAATCACCTGGCTGAAAAGCTTAATATCACGGATGCAGCGGTCGTCGCAAAAGATTTAGAAAAGTTTTTGGAGACGCTGCAGCCCGACTATATTCTGGTGGATCAAGATTGAAACCCTTACTTAATCTGGAAGATGATCTGACGGTACCCCCGCCCGGCCTGATGAGAGTGCCGAATACCGTTGAGATCTGCATCACGGGCAGGTGTAACCTCTCCTGCCGATACTGCTTTTATGCCGATGAGATGTCTGCCCTCAAAGACCTGCCCAAGGAACGATGGCTTACGTTTTTCCGGGAGATGGGCTCGCTTGGTGTGCAGAGAGTCACCCTCAGTGGAGGCGAAGCCTTCACCAGGCCGGACATCTTCGAGCTGATCGACA
This sequence comes from Methanothrix sp., assembly GCA_028708055.1. GTDB lineage: Archaea > Halobacteriota > Methanosarcinia > Methanotrichales > Methanotrichaceae > Methanothrix. The sequence continues at coordinate 6,106 of JAQVZT010000003.1, read as the reverse complement.
GCCTGATCGATAATAAAATGCGCTACAGCCTGCTCACCAATGGGACGCTGATCACTGAGGAGATCGTAGACTCTTTTAATGCTGGTAAGCGCCGTCAGCGCCTCGACTCCATTCAGTTCTCCATCGACGGCTCATGCGCAGAGGTGCATGACGCCAGCCGGCCGCCCAAGAGCTTCGACCGGGCGATGCGAGGCCTTCGGCTTATGAAGGAGGGCGGCTTTCCCCTGGCGGTTCGGGTGACGGTCAATCGCTATAATCTGCATGACCTGGAGAATGTTGCCCGGCTTCTGCTGGAGGACATGGGGCTGTCGTCCTTTGGCACAAATGAGGCGGACCGCTTCGGTTCAGCCAAATGTTACGGCCAGGATGTGATGCTCACGCCCGCGGAGAGGCTGGCGGCCATGCGGACACTAAAAGGTTTGGCGATGCGCTATCCCGGTAGAATCGCGGCTGCGGCCGGGCCGCTGGCCATGGCAAAGATGATCGAAGATATCGAGGATAGGCAAAGCCGAGGCGAGACGGGCAGGCTCGGGCGCGGTACTCTCTGCTCCTGCGGGGGAGCCTTCCAGAAGCTAGCGGTGCTTCATGACGGGACGATAGTTCCCTGCAACCTCTTGCCGGACTTTAAGATGGGCGAGATCGGCAGGACGCCTCTTTTGGAGGCATGGCTGCATGGCGAAGCCATCAATGCTCTGCGCAGGAGAAGATCTATTCCCCTGTCATCTCTTCCGGAGTGCCGGGGCTGCGGGTACACTGGCTTTTGCGCCGGAGGCTGTCCGGCGGTGGTCTACGCAAAGAGCGGGAGGCTGGATGCAATTGATCCGGGTGTTTGCTACCGCCAATTCAAGGAGATGAATTATGTCGATTTGTGATCTTCAGGTTGAGGGGCCAATGGCTGCGCCGACAGGCCTTCCTGAGGGAGTGCCGCCGCTGCGCGCCTTCTACCTTTACATGACAACGGGCTGCAATCTGCGGTGCCGCCACTGCTGGGTGGTTCCCAGGTTTGTAAAAGGCGAACCCGATCCAGGTGAGATTATAGATCCGCAGCACTTGGAGCGAGCAGTTATGGAGGCAAAGCCTCTCGGCCTGTGCAGCGCCAAGATCACCGGCGGAGAGCCATTGCTTCATCCCCAGTTCAGGGAGATTGTGAAGATGCTCTCCGACCAGGGCCTGGGCCTGAACGTGGAGACCAATGGCACCCTGATGACGCGAGATCTCGCCCGCTGGCTGAAGGAATGCAGCCGCGTGGGCTTCATCTCAGTGAGCCTGGACGGCCCGGATGCCGCGGCGCATGACGGCTTCCGGGGGGTTTCCGGCGCATTCGATGCGGCGCTCTCGGGATTGGATGCGCTGGTCGAGGCAGGTTATCGAAATGTACAGGTGATCATGAGCGTCTATCGGGGCAATGTTTCGCAAATCGATGACGTTGTCGCCCTGGCAAAGGCACATGGCGCCGGATCGGTCAAGTTCACGCCGGTCACAAATACGGGCCGCGGCACGGCACTCCATGAGGGGGGAGAAGCCCTTGGTCTGGAGGAGCGCATGGATCTGGCAAAATATATTCAGGATGATCTGGCGAGACGGGCGGACATCAATCTGGTGATAAACCTGCCGCCGGCCCTGCGGACATTCAAGAAGCTATGGCAGAGCAGAGGCCGCACCGGGGATTGCGGGGTGCAGAGAATCCTGGGCATACTGGGCAGCGGGGAGATTGCCATGTGCGGCATTGGCCGGACCATTCCCGAGCTGGTCTATGGCCGTCTGGGCGAGGACAGCATTCACGATATCTGGCTTGGCCACCCCAGGATCTTGCAGCTTCGCCGGGAGCTGGAGAATGTGGCCGGATATCTGGGCGTCTGCGGGACGTGTCTTCATGCCTCATCCTGCCGTACAGGATGCGTTGCCAACAACTACGTAGAAGGCGACCACATGGTCTGCCCTTCAGCTTCATGCACCGAGGCAGAATCGCTCGGCATCTTCCCAAAGGAACGGCAAAGGTAATATTCCTGATAATCATCTAGCATGAAAAATAGATGAGGTGCAAGAGAGATGGACCGCAAGAAAATAGTGTCTGATAGCGAAGGTCTTAGCGAGAAGAAGGCCTACGAGCCTCCAAGGGCCATGCGACTGGGCGATATGCGCAATGGTGCAGGCATTTGTGGAGGCACAGGCAGTAGCGATGCAGAGTGCGTAGCAGACGGTAATGCCGCTGGCTTGTGTTCGGGGGTTGGCAGCAGTGAATCTGCTGCCTAAACGAGTGGAGTTGAGGAAAGGGCATTTGGCATCAAGCAGCAGCGAGTTCAAGCAGAAGGGGCTTTTCCCCTTCAGAATGTCATCCTGCCGCGGCTCCTGCTTCGGCTCTGTGCCTAATAAGGATGAAACCTCATGCGCCGCCCCTGTTGGGGAAGCTCAAGATAGCTGGGCGAGGAGCCTGAGCTATTTGACCTGATCGATTCTGGTCTCTTTTTCCGGGGGGGCAGGGGAAGGAGATTTGCCGCATGGAGAGAGGTTCTGGCGGCTAAAGGTTCCGCAACAGTGCGGGTCGTTATGGCAACTGGTGCTGCCGGCCAATGAAATTTGAATGTTTCCGCAGGAAATATGCCTGGTGTGCCTTCTCTTTTTATGAATGGAAAAGGTAATATCCATGATAAACATTTAGCATAAAAAAGAGGTACAAGTATATGAATAGCATAGATAATCCCGGCAGTGCGGAATCATCTGAGAAGAAAGCCTATGAGCCGCCCAGGGCCATGCGACTGGGCGATATGCGCAATGGTGCAGGCCTTTGTGAAAGCACAGGCTCTGGCGATGCAAGTTGTATAGCAGATGGCAATTCCGCTGGCTTCTGTTCGGGTGAAGGCAGTGGATTTGTTTAATCGCGTCGTGCCTTAATGTGTATGCAGTGTGACGGCAATGCGCTTGACTCTTGCCGACGGCACAAGGCTTCGGATCGTTGCCGGAGATGACCTCTCCCGACCGGCTGTTGATCTCCTGGGCAGGGCCATGCAGCTTGGCCCGGCGGAGGGCGGCGAGCGGCTGATCGTGGCCGCTGTGGGTGCCCCCGGAGACCATCATCCTCCCGGCAGCCCGCAGGTCTGCATTCTCAAGCCATCCGATCACGGCGAGGTAACCGGCCAGGCGGTTGAGCTCTCGCTGGCCATTGCCAGAGACGCCCAATATCGAGGAGGCATTCTGGTGCATGGCGCTCTGGCCGAGCGTGACGGATTTGGGGTGATCATGGCAGCGCCGGGATGCACCGGCAAGAGCACAGCCTCCCGGCGGCTTCCATTGCCCTGGAAATCGCTTTCCGATGATGCCGCGCTCGTCGTGCAGGACGGCACTGGCCGCTACTTTGCTCAGCCCTGGCCCACCTGGAGCCTCTTCTGGGAGGGGTCCGGCGGCTCCTGGCCCACGGAGAGAGCCGTGCCCTTGAGGGCGATCTTCTTTCTCGCTCAGGCCACTGAGGAGAAGGTCGAGCCTGTAAACCGGACCGCGGTCGAGGCCATGCTCATGCAGTCCGTAGAGCAGGTCAGCCGGTCCATGACCCATCGCCTCTCCCTGGCAGAGGCACGTATGGTCCACAGCCAGCAGCTTGCCAATGTCTCGGTTCTGGCAAACGCCGTGCCTGCATTCATTTTGCAGCTCAGTTTGACCGGCAAATTCTGGGTGGAGATGGATCGTGCCCTGCGAGCCCTTGATGGGCAGGAGCCTTTGCTGCCATCTCCCGCACCCTCCGTCTCTATAGATTCTCTTTTCGGCGACTTGCTGCCCATTGTACTTACCGGGAGCAGCATGAATCCATTCTTGCTTTCGGGCGATCTGCTGGAGGTCGCGCCTGTGAGCCGTGATCTTATTCGTGGCGATGTGATATACTTCCGGTCACCCGTCGACGGAAGGATGGTGGTGCATAGAGTTGTGGGGCTCACTGCGACTGGGATTCAAACTCGGGGAGACAACAACCCGACCGATGATCCTGCGCCGGTGCCGATGGAAGCGATTTTGGGCCGGGTGATTGCCGCACACCGCGGCCAGAGACGCTTTGCGGTTCCTGGGGGAAGAGCGGGAATGGCCAGGGCGGGCATGGCAAAGGCCGGTCGGCATATTCGATCAGCTCTGGCGAGGCACCTGGGCAGAGCCTATCGCGGCCTGGCGGAGACGGGTCTTTGGTACAGGCTTCTTCCAGAGCGTTTAAGGCCTCGCATAGTGGCATTCGGTCCATCTGCTCGCCAGCAGTACAAGCTCATTTCCGGCAGAAAGGAGATAGGACATTACGATGAACGGGGCGGGCGGTGGAGGATACAATTGCCCTGCCGCTTGATAGTGGATGAATCGCAGCTAGAGCGTGCAGCCGCACAAGCAGACGAGGCAAGGGCGCAGGCCAGAGCCCAGGCTGAGAAGAGACTGCGCATGCGAGTCAGCTGTGTGTAATACGATCAATAGCCGAAAGGAATATGGAGTACATTCACCCTAACCAAGATGCATGTTGGATGAGTTCATCCGCTACTCTGCATTGCAGCGCGATCAAGCTCCGCTGGCTACTCTGCTCATTTACCTGAAGAGAAAGGGCGGGTACGTGCAGCTCAACCAGATCTGGCGGGACAATGGACCCACTGGAGGCGGACCATTCTGGAACCAGACCACTCTCATGAACAAGCTGGACAAGCTGGAGCGCATGGGGGTCGTCTCCATGGAGCGCCGAATACTGCCTTCGCCCCGTGATGAAGCCAAGAAGAAGACCAACACCTTCTACCGGATAAGTCCCGAGACACCCTTCTATCCTCATATCTTCGGCATGCTCAAGATCTATCGAGAGGAGCCTGACAGGTACTCCTCTGAGCTGGTCGACAAGCCGCTTGATCATCTCAGCGATCTGGCTGGCAGGGGTGCATCCGGCGACCCGCAGGTGGGCCGGGAGCTGGATGTGGCTATGGAGCTACTCGGAGAGGTATTCTCTGTGCGAAGGGACGAGGTCATGCGGATGATAAAAGAGAGAATGGCAAAGAAGGGCATGATCCGGGACCATCGCAAGCAGTTGCCGGAGAATGCTCCCCAGGAAACGGATACCAGGCCGAATAGGGCCCGATCTGCGGCGAAGAGAGCCTCCAAGCCTCTGCAAAAGAAAGAACGGGCAGGCGACAATTGCCAGCAGCACCAAGACCCGCGCCAAGAAACATCTTAACAAGATCTTGCTCGTCGACCCCGATTAAAATCCCCCGAGCGGCTCCCTGGATTGTATCGCCGGAATATGCTCTATTCCTGCCCGCGCCCCGAATGCCGCTTTACCGAAGCATTTGTTGCCGCTGCCATGATCCAAAGCAAGCCGCTAAATAGCATCGCCAGATAGTATTGGCAATATCGAGCATGAATACTGGAATTGACATGTCTGAATATGAAAATAATGATGCAGAGAATCTTTTTGCCCTGGGAAAATTCGAGGAGGCCCTGTCTGCCTGGGAGAGGGAAGAGAAAGTCTCGCTGCATGGCTTCTTGCAATGCTATCAAAAAGGAATTGCTTTGCTGAAGCTTGAACGGTTTGAGGAGGCTGCATCTGCCCTGGAGGCGGCTATGGAGCTTGATCCCGGGAATGCCGATGCCAGGAGGACTTATGCCTGGGTCTGCTGCCATCTGGACAGAAATACGGAAGCAGTAGCGTCCTGCGATAAGTCCCTGGCCATTGATCCTGGCAACGCCCGGACCTGGATAGTAAGAGGCTTTGCCCTGCATCATCTCGGGCAATATGAGAAAGCGGTGGAAAGCTATGCCAGGGCCATTGAGTGCAATCCGCTTGGCGCAGAAGGGAGAAGGGCCTGGAACAACCGGGGCGCAGCTCTGGATAACCTCGGCAGACACGATGAGGCGATCGATAGCTATGATGAGGCTCTGCTGATTGATCCTTTCGATATCTACGCCTGGAACAACAAAGGGGTGGCCCTGGGCATTTTAGGTCAACACGAGGAAGCGATAGTCTGCTTTTCAAAAGCCATACAGATCGAGCCGGAGTATGCCACTGCCTGGAAGAATCTGGCTGTAGCTTGCCAGTCACTGCACCGCCTCGATGAGGCAGAAGAGGCTTTCAGGCGCGCCGGCGAATTGGGGCTCTGATCAG
>JAQVZT010000135.1 GCA_028708055.1 Methanothrix sp. | reverse complement strand
CTAGCTCTGCAAACATCCAACTCTGCTATTATAGCTCCACTTATGCGATCTTATGCTATATTATCTTTTTCAAGCATTATCTTTTTATACTGATGCCGGAAGCAGCTTGCCTCTTGCCGATATATGCGGCGTATGCGGCTTTAAGCATGAGGCTCTAGGATTTTCTGTTCCGGGCAGATGGTGCCTGCATCTAAAGGCGGATCTAATCGCGCCTCGCCCGAATTATCAAATGTCAAAGGCCGAAGGGCTGCAGGGTGCCGGGCAGTTCATCGACGGAATAAGTCTGGAAGCGGTCGCACCGACATTGTTACACCGACATTGTTAAATTCAAATGAGAAGAACGGCCTTTCATGGACTCTTGGATGAAGGATGGGAATAAGTACAGTGAGAGCGACAGAAAGAAGCTGGAGAAAGGATCTGGCTTTGTCAAAGCTTGGACGCTGATAAGCAACTGGCTCTACAGAGTAATATCCTGGTAGAATCCCGCTAAAGCCCGGGCAAATCTCTCATTTTGCCTTTTTTAGCATATCGCAGATCGTAGCAGATCTCGTCTTTAGCTTTGCTAGTACGTCCTCTCTACCTGCCCCTGTGGCCAATATCGAGAGGATTGGATCTTCTGCGGCTATTCGCGATCCCGTTGCAGGCACATCCGCCGTCCAGTTCTTCACCAGGTCTGCCTCGATGGTTTGGTCGCATGGGGAATAGAGAATTATCCTGCCGGCGCTGCGGCTCGCCGGAGCCGGCTTTGGAGGGAGCTTTCCATGGAAGGATTGCAGGTGCGCCTCGAAGACATTCATTCCGCCGGACAGCTCCACAGTGTCCAGGCTGCCCTGAAAGCGGCTGTTGACCTCCACTACCACAGGCCCTTTTTCAGTGAGCAGGAAGTCTACACCGTTGCTGCCCACCAGCCCCAGGCCGGAGATGATATCTTCAGCCATCCGTTCCATGCCGCTCTGAGGGGCCTCCAGGGGCGTGATGTTGCCGCTGTATCTGAGTCCCTTTGCCCCCGCCCAGGGCACGCCGATGAGCTGCTCGTTTGAGGAGATGGCGCGCGCTTTTCCGCCATTGCCGATAACCGAGACGCTGGCAGGAAGGCCGGAGATCAGCTCCTGGGCGATGAGCTCCTCTTCTGGCCGGATGGCCTGCTGCTGGCAGGCATCCTGCACTATTCTGCATCCCACGCCTCCGGCGCCCTTGCGCGGCTTGACAAGGAACGGATAGAGAGGATCACTCAGGGATTCGAGCGGCTGGGTCTTTATGAAGGGAAAGCCATTCCTTTCCAGCCAGCCGGCCAGCCACAGCTTATCCGATGCCTGAGCAGTCTTCTCTTGAGGATTGTTGAGTACGAGAGCATCTTTGACGGATTCCTCTTCCAGTCCCGGTCCCAGGACGACGGCATCTGGGCAAAATTGGTCCACATAAAATTGCAGCAGATCGCCTGCACCTTCGCGAGGCATTCTGGCAGTCTCTTTTGCATATCTCTTCAGGTCCAGGTCGCAGTAGCAATCTACGGCGATGACCTCATGGCCTGCCAGGCTCGCGGAGCGGACAATGTGTCTGACGTTGATTCCGATTATCAGAATTCTCATGGCGTTTTTCTTTTTTGCCGTGGCCCTTACCGGTTACTCTTCTTTTTTCGGGCAATATTCAGGATACAGGACCTGTTTTCCGTGAGGAGATGGCACAATTTTAAGGCCGCCCTCAAATTCGCCCTTGAGCTCTCTACCCATGAAGAGCCGGTCCAGGAAGACGGCGAGCGCCGCCACCTCGGAATGGGGCTGGTTTCCCACCGCCACATTCCAGTCCGCCAGATCGTACATATCCGCAGGAACCTTCTCTGCGCCCACAACTACCAGAATATTCTCGCATTCGCGAATTTCGTCGATCACATCCGGCAGGTTGGAACCGTACATGGTGAGATGAACCACCTTTCCGCCAGCCTCTTTCCAGCGCACCGTCTCTGCCTTCCAGGAGACATCCGGACGCAGTCTAAAGCCCCCGCCCCAGCGCTCAGCCACATCGGCCAGGCTCTCTTCCACATGGGGATCGCGACCCGAGAGCAGCATCTCCTCCGCCCCAAATGCCCTGGCCACCAGGCCGACATGGGTGGTGATCCTCTTGTCTCTCTCCGGCCTGTGGCCGATGCGCAAAACCACAACTGCCATGCCCACTGCAATTGCGGCATCTTATTTAGTCTTAATCGGTCCGGTCCTTGCAAAATAGCTAAATTCCATAGGTGCGTCAATGCTCAGGATGAACCTGTGCGAGAAATGTCTGGGCAAGGGCTACCTGGTGATAGGAGACAAGCCCTGTCCCAACTGCAATGGCAGCGGAAAGACCGAATCCATCTCCCTGGGCGAGGCATCAGACAGGGCGATGAAAGAGCTGATTGATAGCGGCTGCACCAAATGCAGCGTCTGCCAGGGAACCGGCAAGATCCCCATTACGGAGAGTTGTCCGGACTGCAATGGTCTGGGGCGGGAGTATCTTTGCGTCGTCTGCAAGACCAGGCTCTCCAGCAAAAAAGAGCTATGCGAGCGCTGCGCCAAAAAGCCGCTCGTCCATATTCTGGATCCTGCCTGTGATGTCAAGGATCTGGTTATCGGTGAGATCTATCAGGGACGGGTCAATGGTCTGGCCAGCTTTGGGGCCTTTGTGGACCTCTCCGAGAGCGTGAGGGGCCTCGCCCATAATAAATATCTGAAGAGCAAGCCGGACGTGGGCGAAACGGTCTTCGTCACAGTGCGGAACATTCTCCCGAACGGAAATATCGAGCTCGAGCCCGCAGCGCTCACGGAATACAACACCGTAGAGGTGGAAAAAGAGCTTCCTATCTCCAAGACGGCTGATCTGCATAAACAGGTTGGCAAGCAGATCATGATCAAGGGAGAGGTCATCCAGGTCAAGCAGACCGGCGGGCCTACCATCTTCACCATCGCGGACGACAGCGGCCTGGCATTCTGCGCCGCCTTTGAGAGAGCCGGGGTGCGGGCTTATGCCGATATCGACAGTGATATGATGGTGCGGGTCATCGGCGAGGTGAGCCTGCGAAACAACCAGGTGCAGGTAGAGATCAAATCCATGAAACGCCTCTGGGGCAAAGAGGCATCGACTGTAAAGGACCTGATTGAAGAGGCAATCGACCGGCGCGCTGAGCCCTCAAAGACCGAGTTTTTGGTAAAAAGCGAGATCATGACCAGGCTGCTGCCCGCCATGAAGCAGGTGGCCAAGGAGATTCGCCGGGCGGTACTCAAGTCCCAGCCAATTGTGCTGCGCCATCATGCCGATGCCGACGGAATCACCGCGGCGGTTGCTATCGAGATGGCCATTTTGCCTCTCATAACCGAGGCAGGCGGCCCGGATGCCGAGTACCATAACTACCGGCGGGCCCCTAGCAAGGCGCCGTTTTACGAGCTTGAGGATGTGACCAAGGATCTGACCTACGCACTGGAGGACCAGACGAGGCACGGCCAGAAGATGCCGCTCATCATCTTGATGGACAACGGCTCGACAGAAGAGGATGTGCCCGCCATGCGCCAGGCTCAGGTCTACGGCATGGACATGCTGGTCGTCGATCACCATCATCCTCACAAGATCGTGGATCAGTTTCTCATCGCTCACGTCAATCCAGCGCACGCCGGAGGCGACTTCGGCCTGACCACGGGAATGCTGGCAACCGAGATCGCCCGCATGATCTATCCTCCGGTGGAAAGCAAGATCCGTCATTTTCCTGCGGTCTCCGCGGTGGGAGACAGGAGCGAGGCTCCAGAGGCCGCCCTTTACATAAAGCTGGTCGAGGACAAATACGACCGGGAGGACCTCAAGAAGGTTGCTCTCGCACTGGACTACGAGGCATTCTGGCAGCGCTTCAATGACGGGCGGGGGATCATCAACGATATCCTGTGCCTGGGAAGGCTCGACCGCCACCAGAGGGTTGTGGAGCTCTTATGCGAGCAGGCCAATTCTGCCATAGATGAGCAGCTCCGGGCCAGCATGGGCAATGTCAAGAGCACAAAACTGCCCAACGGCATCATCATGAATGTTCTGGATGTGGAAAACTTCGCCCACAAGTTCACCTTCCCCCCGCCCGGCAAGACATCCGGCGAGGTGCATGATCTGCTCTGCAAGAAGTTTGCCGGAAAGCCGGTGGTCACCATCGGTTACGGTCCTGACTTTGCAGTGCTGCGAAGCCGAGCGGTGAAGATGAATATCCCCCAGATGGTAAAGGAGCTGATGGAGGAAATTCCCAATGGAGGCGTCTCCGGAGGCGGGCACCTGGTGGTGGGATCGATCAAGTTCGTGGGCGGCATGAGAAAAGATGTGCTGGCAAAGCTTGCTGAGAAGATCGCTGCCTGCGGGGTGGACGAACTGCCGGCGGCAAAGAACGAATGAGTGAAGAGCGCGGCGAATGCCTGGCATCTCTTCTTTATCCGCGACACTGGCAATTGGATTCAAAGATGTTTTTCTGCATAGGCAATGCCACCGTTCTTAGTAAACAGGCCGATCCCGTCAGAGATACGAGGAGACACATATGTGCCGTCTCGAAATTCTGGACTACACAGTTGGTGGCCTATTTCGCAATTGGAAGATCCTCAACATTTATCCCAGGAGGTTCATAGATCGGCAAATCTTCGACATTTATTGGCTTTTCAGGTGGTGGCATCGGGATATTTTCTGGGTTAAATCGTTCTTTGCATGATTGTTCGGTTTTCTCGAATTCGTCCTCATATTCTTTAAGTTTCTTATCCTTGCACTCATCAACATCTTCTTTGGTGTAAACAGAATCGGCTATCCATCCACCAACGTCCTTGCCGATGCCCCATCCCGCGCCTATTCCTGAAACCAGCCCTCCTGCAGCACCTGCTTCCATCAATGCCGGATCTTTTCGAATTATTCCTGGAATAGCACCTATAGTGAGACCAGCTTGGCCTCCGATAAATGCACCTGTTATCGCCCCTCCAAGTTCCCATTTTTGTCTTTTTCTTTTAATCTCGTATTCGCATTCAACTTCTGAGTTAGCGATTTTGTTTCTTAGAAAAAAGTCTGCATCTTGGACACATTTATTTAAATCTGCTATCACCTGAGCCCTGGGATTATCTCGAGCTGTCTCTGCATTCGGATCCTCTTGACGAAAGAGCATGCCCTTACTCGTATGTGGTTGAATTACATGAGCAAGCTCGTGGGCGAGCAGAGATCTTCCGGAAAGCGTTCCCGGAGCATATTGCTCCTGCCCAAAAAATATGTCGCTTCCAATCGTAAAAGCAAGCGCCTTAACCGCCTTAGCTGACATTGCAGCCTCTGCGCCTGTATGCACGCGTACTTGTCCAAAATCTCGACCGAATCGAGGCTCCATAAAGGCCCGCGTGTCTATGTCTAGTGGTTGACCAGATGAACTCATAACATTATGAAGAATATTCAACCCATCAGTTCTTGGCTTAGCTGCTGGAGACTGCCAGGAAGCTCCGTTGACATCCAAAACATGGCCACGTTTTTCATTGTTCAATGGATACTTGCCTAAAATGGCATATGCCTCCGAGAGGCCCATTGCCTTTTCTGCTAACTTGTTTGCTTCCTGCTCATATTCATCTCCGGGATAACTAATTGCTGGCTGATCCTGGTCAACCATACGTTGGACATACCTATTGCCATGTGTGCTTTGAAGAGTCTTGATGGCAGATGCGCGATCTGAATCAGATAATTGATGCATCCTCAGAGATAAGCGGCCAATTGATGGTTTTCCGCCTCTCTGCTTTATATCATGTATTAATCTTTTCAGTGGACAGCACTGGCCTTTGGGCTTGTCCATCTTAATCTCATCATTCTTGGTTTGGCTCGCTTCTTTAGTGCTCGTTTCATTTGCGCTTTCAGCACTCTTTGCCATAATCTCCCCCAACCCTATTTTAAATCATAATATTTCCCAAACTCACTCTGACTGCAGACCATCTTCATCTTCTGGTATTCCCTCTTGGTAGCAGCTATGATATGCTTCATCTCGATAGTCCTGGAATCGTCCGCCGCCAGGAAAGCCGAATTTACAATTATGTTCTTTATATTGCCCCCCGAAATCTTAAGCGTTCTGGAAAGAAATTCGTAATCAATATCCTCTGCCAGTGGTGCTCCCTCGGGCATCATGCTCTTCCATATCCTGAGCCGGTATGCATCATCCGGGAAAGGAAACTCTATTCTGAAATGCATCCTGCGAAGAAAGGCATCATCTATGTTGCCGCTCAGATTGCTGGCCATGATGACGACTCCCTCATGCTCTTCCATCTTCTGGAGCAGATAGCTTATCTCAACATTGGCGTACCTGTCATGAGAGTCTCTGACCTCGCTCCTTTTTCCAAAGAGCGCATCAGCCTCATCAAAGAAGAGAATCGCGTTGCTCTGCTCAGCCTCATTGAATATCCTGCTCAGGTTCTTCTCGGTCTCGCCGATGTATTTGCTTACTATCGATGATAGATCGATTTTGTAGAGGTCGAGGCCAAGTTCAGTTGACATGACTTCTGCGGCCATGGTCTTTCCAGTGCCCGAAGGTCCCAGAAAGAGCACATTCAGGCCTTTGCCAAGAGACATCTTGCCATCGAATCTCCAATCGTGATAGACCAGTCCCCTGTGCTTGATGTGGTTGCTTACCTCCCTCAGCTGCCTGATCCTGTCCTCGGGCAGGATGATATCAGCCCAGGTGTACCTGGCCTCAATTCTTCTAGCCAGAGTTGATATCTTGCGGTTGGACTGATTCCTGCTGCCTTCGTAGAGGTCTTTTATGGTTATGCTCTCTCTGTCTCTTCCATCTAAAACGGCCAGGTTCCGGGACTCTTTTACGGCATCCCCTATTTGACCTGCTGTGAATTTGAATTTGGCCGCCAGCTCACTGATCTGATCATCATGGAATTTTCCATTTAAGTAGCTCTGCCAGACACGGCTGCGCA
>JAQVZT010000134.1 GCA_028708055.1 Methanothrix sp. | reverse complement strand
CGTATTCTTTCCCTGCGATTAAAGGCAAGACGATCGATGATAAGAGATCATATCTGAATCATGTGGACAAAGTTGCCGAACTTTGGGCACAGGATGTAGTTGAGTCGTACATCCTCAAGCAAGATCCAGTCAGACGGCGTGCCAAATTTTTGCGGCATTTATCCATAGTCTTTGGATCAATTGGCGGTCTTATACCACTCTTGATAGGCACGGGTGTCTCTCAGATCATTGTCAAGCTAAGCGTACTGAAGGAGGTAGCCTGGATGCAGAGCATGGATTGGATCCGCATAGGCTATTTCTCTCTGGGTTTGGCAGCAGTATTTATCAGCTACGACAAATTGTTTGGATATTCGTCTTCATGGATTAGGTTTGTTGAGACTTCAATGGCCATCAAGCTACTTCTTGCCAAATTCCAGTATGAGTGGGCTGCCTCCGATTTTTCCGCAGCGGATTGTCAGATGAATTCGCAATTATGCGAGAAGAAGCTTCAAATGATAAGAGATTTCGTCCTCGCTGTTCTCTCCGAAGTCAAGAACGAGTCATCCAAGTGGGCCGCAGAGTATAGCAGCAACATTGCTACCATGGAAGCGACATATAAACAACCTAATAATATTAAAGGCAACGGAGGACAATAGAATCTGGACTACTTATTTGTTTCAGAGGGGCTCAATATGATAATCGGATGTGTAATGTAAATTTATTCAGATGTTATATATCAATCTGCTTTAATTCCAGTGCAGATAGCTCAACTGTAGAGTCCCGAATTAGGACTGTAAAATCTAAAATTGCTGCCAAAAATACCATCTGAAATTAACATCTGAAGCAGCAAAGCGATTTTCTATTTATTCATTCGATAGAAAAATTTTTCAGGATGCTGCAATTGCAGGCAAAAAACACCACAGAGTTTGCGGAATGATCGACTCCAATTATCCTTTATTCTCATCTTGTATCTGCTGCAACTTCAGCGGTTCCGGCTTTTGTGGTGTTTGTGGTATTATTGGCCGATTGCATGAACTCGTTGATGGAAACGGATGCAGTTATGTTAATGAGGTTCTTATCCTGGTTGCAGGTCAGGCACTCTTTGGAGGCATTTGTCGGGAGAACCGAAACATCATGTGAGCTGGCTTTTGCCAGAGACACAAGATTTGCTGTGGTAACGAAAATAGCCTTCTTAGAGGCTGCATAATCCAGGAAGCCATTTAGCGAATCCAAATACTCACCGGAGCCGGAGACCTCTGCAGTCAGAACCACTACCATGGGCTCATCTTTGCCCTGAATCTCGTCGAACTTGCCTTTCAGGGCATCAGTCCATTGAGCAGCAGTAAAGCCATTCTCCTTGAAATAGCTGTCCTGTAGTACGATCTTCTTGTCGGATATGATATACGTGCTCACCGGAACGGCATAGATGTCGTAGCCTTCCAGATGGTAGGGCCAGACGTCATTCTCATGTCCGGACGCAAACAGAAGGCCTGCCTGGAAACCGGCATCGTACTGGATGTTCATTTCACGAAGCGCCCTGTATGTATCCTCGTTCTGATCAAAGGATTGTGGCATAAAGCCGCTGACGTTTATCTCATTCTGGCCGCATATCTTGCAGCTTTCCACGTAATCCTTTGATCTTTTAAGCATGATGCTCTGATCAACGAAAGACATGGAGCTGAGCTTTTCATTAGAATGGTTTCCAGTCATCGCCAGCTCGAATTGAGAGTCTGATCCTATGCGAGTGAGAAGCAGATTCTCATACGAATTTACTGCGTCTTGAGTGGGGAAGATCGTTGCCACCAAATGCTTTTCGTTGATGGCATTATACAAATTTGATAGATTCAATACTTCTGCATTAACCTGCTCCTCGGAGGCCGCCACCGGCATACCGGATTCGATCATTAGATTGACCAGTATTGTTTCATTTGAGGATTGTGATGTCCCCAGCATAGTCACTGCAAAAAATGCCAGAATACTTAAATAGATCCAAGATCTCATTATTTGCCTCCTAACTTGATTTGTTTTTTTCTCTTTCAATGATCAATACATTACTTAATACTTAATAATCATTTCTATCTTATTTCGATTCTCAGAAGTCACTCACGTATAGATCTGAGGAAAGATCAATGTCGATGCATTGACCAGGGATACATTTGTGTGCCTGCAACAGCGATAAGCAATTTTCGTATGAATGATAATATAGAAATTGATATTGATATCTAATTTTATGAAGGAGTATGTGAAAACGAGCTTCTCAAAGATCAGAATTTATTGTTCGATAATCATATATACGAAACAAAGCCTACAGCTATTGGAAAGCTATGGCGAATCTCATATGCTATGCGCAATATCGGATGTCATGGCAAGTCTCAGGTGCTATGGCTGAGAAGCATTTATCCATGCTTCAATGCATATGAATAACTTTATTAAGTATTGAGACGAACGACTATTAGAAGAAATTTGAGATAAATTCCTGGAGAGATAATAGAAGCAAATCCATTTGGAGGAGATGATGATGGAAACAAGAATAAAAATTATGACACTATCCATTGTGGCGATGATATCGCTCACTTGTTTGGGTGGCGTTGCAGCAGCCGATTTGACCGATTTGACTCTCTTTGTAAAGGAACATGTCAGCCTATCGGCAAGTCCTGGCACGAGTGGGGGCAGCTATTATTATTTGTGGAATGCGAGTTGGGCTATCTCCGAAAATGGTACAACGGTTAGCTTGATCGGTTCGAAAAATCCCCTTGTCTTTGATGCACCATCTACTGCAGGAAACTATACTTTGAAGGTTCTGGTTGCGGACCAGAAAGCTCCTGATAATTGTAAAGCTGAGAAAACCATAAACCTGCATGTCAAAGAATGCTGCCCTAATCTAAAGACGGACTATTGCGTAGAAGATACACCGAACTGGTGCTGGTATGATTCCTGCACAAATCCCTCTAACTGGAATCCTTCCTGGGTAACAGAGCCTTCCTCGATAGTCTTCAAATGGTATGTGCCATCAAATGCCACTACAGTAAAGTCCACTGGTCCGTGCTATTCTCCGAATCTAAAGGCTTCGCCCTTTATGATTCCAAATGCCACGACGCCGACTACGCCAAATTCTGTTAAGCTGGATGTAACCCAGACTACGGCAGCACACGGAGGTTCATCGATAACTCTGTACTCCTGCACGAAGACCTTCAACCTGCATTGGGTACCTGTGCCTTCCATCAGTTTGAGCTCTTAGATACAGAGAAGAGCGCTGCGTTACATCCGGCGCAGCGCCATTTCTCTGGTTTAGAGCCCTTATGGTATCCATTTGACAAGGGTGCAATAACCTGGAGAATTGCGATCATTGCGAGAGTTAAGGCCATGATATTCAAGGAAGAGGAGAGCCTGCAAATATGAGACAAATCAATGTTAAATATTCAAGAAGCAGGCTATCAACTGCGATATTCCTGATTTCCCTGTCTCTCGCATTTGTATCAGCGTCACTCTTGCCTTGTCAGGCCGTGACTTTAAGCAATGTCGATGGGACCTGGAGCGGCGCAACCCCAAGCTATGCCAGCTGTCTCAGATATTCCAATACAGCGGATACAACAGATGAAAACAAGGTAGCATACGGCTCATCGGATTCATGTCCTGCAAACCTTGATTTCAATTTACAGAGCGGCTTTGGATTCGATGGCAGCGGTTCGCAGGATATCCTTCCCGGCTCGATAATCAATTTGGGGCGCTTCAGACATCATAACAGGGCAATTATTGCAAATTATATATTGACCAGTGTAAAATTATCAGTCACATTATATCTCGCCGGAGTCAGCCCCAATCCCACCTTCACTTATACCATGAACCTGGATGAGACTCCAAATTCGGGCTCTTGCACCAACTGCGGAGGATACTGGCAGCCATCCTGCTGCGCGTACTCGCCATGTGTCTCTCCCTGTCCTGACCGGGTATGGTGGGCCAATACGGCATCATCTACTACCTTCGTGCTGGATGGCAAAACCTATACTCTGGAGATCATCGGATTTGCGGATTGCGGCAATCCCAATTCCGCCATAAATTCCTTCGTCACTCAGGAAAATGCCGATAGCTATGCGTGCCTCTATGGCAGGATCACAGGGATTACACCATCGATTCATATCGAAAAGTACACAAATGATATAGATGTCGTCTCAGCCGATGCGAGCAATATGCCCGTCATCACCAAGAATTGCCCGGTTACCTGGACATATAAGATAACCAATGATGGCAATCTTCCACTCTCCAACCTGGCTTTAGCGGACAATATGGGACCGACTCCAGCACGAGTGAGTGGTGATCTTGATAATGATAATATTCTGGACCTAACGGAAACATGGGTCTATTCAGCCACCGGATCTGCGATAGGTGGAGATTACTCCAATACTGGCACAGTAACAGCCAATACAGGAACAACTCCGGCAACTGTTACAGATAGTGATACTAGCTGGTATCACGGTTCGGAGATTGGAGTAGATGCCGGTCCGGATAAAACGGTCTGTGATAACCAGGCAACAGTGCCATTGACAGGCGTGAGCACAGGCAGTTCAACTTTTTATCTCTGGACGACATCGGGAACGGGAACCTTTGCCAATAGCTCTGCCCTTAGCACAGGATACTATCCAAGTGCGTCCGACAAAGCAGCAGGCTCTGTAACAATTACATTGAAAGCTACTGGAACCTGCTCCGGTGTTTCTGCGTCCGACACCATGATGATAACCATCAATCCGGTTCCGAATCCTTCAATCAGCGTTCTTTTCCCACCATGACCCAGCGAGGTTCAGAGGAGTTCGAGGCTATGCAAAAGGAGTGCAATGGATCAGGGATAGATCAGATGCATAAAGAATCACCCAGCGCGATTAGATGCGATCATCTCTGCATAGAGGCTTCACAGATTTGCATGCTGACATCACTGATTTGCGTAATAGTCCTCTGCTACACGGCCTGCGCAGTGGTCCCAACAGAATATTATGCAGGACAGACATATAAATTTACTACTGGCCTTGATCCAAATCTCTATGATTTCTACTGGAAAATAACCTGCTGCAGTGATGAAGCTTGCTGCATTGATCCTACATGCTGCGCAAATTCGAATTGCGGCAGTAATACCGGGACCAATCATGATCCTTTTGTATGGACCGCACCTTATGTGAAGTGTCCTACGGAAGTCTCCATTTCAGTGCTGGCATCAAATAAAGCATACTTGACATGCAAAAACGAGACTGAAATTGATATTACCGTGCTGCCACTTTCCGGCATCAGCGGCACGAAGTTTGAAGATTTGAACGGCAATGGCATCCGGGATGCAGGCGAGCCGGGTCTCGTTGGCTGGACTATTAACCTGACGAGCGGAAGCACAATTATCGCCAACACAACAACAGGATCGGAGGGAGTTTATTCCTTCACCAATATAACTCCCGGAAGCTACACTGTCGCCGAGGCTGCACAGGCCGGATGGAATCAGTCCTATCCTGCAGCGCCAGGCACACAGACAGTAACCCTGGTTTCCGATGAGGCTGGACCCAACAATATCGATTTCGGCAACTGGAGACCAACCGGTTTCTCGGGAACCGTATTCGATGACAAGAACGGTGATGGGATCAGGGACCCAGGAGAGCCGGGACTTGAAGGCTGGACGGTTAACCTGATGAGCGGAAGCACAATTGTCGCTACCACTACAACCGGTCCGGGCGGAGCATACTCATTTACCAATATCGCTCCGGGAAGCTACACCGTCCAAGAGATCGTACAGAGCGGCTGGACA
Source organism: Methanothrix sp. (assembly GCA_028708055.1). Taxonomy (GTDB): domain Archaea; phylum Halobacteriota; class Methanosarcinia; order Methanotrichales; family Methanotrichaceae; genus Methanothrix. The sequence goes on along the minus strand of JAQVZT010000134.1, from coordinate 1,217 downwards.
CAGTCCTTCCCCATAGCGCCCGGAACCCAATCCGTGACTCTAGTATCGGGAGTTGCCGGACCCACTGACGTCGACTTCGGGAACTGGAGGACGACAGGATTCTCAGGAGTGAAGTTTGAAGACCTGAACGGAAATGGCTTCCGGGATGCAGGCGAGCCGGGTCTCGAAGGATGGACTATTAACCTGATGAGCGGAAGCACAATTATCGCCAACACAACAACCGGATCAGATGGAGCTTATTCATTCACCAATATTACCCCCGGAAGCTACACTGTCGCTGAGGCTGCACAGACCGGATGGAATCAGTCTTACCCAGCCGTGCCAGGCACGCAGACAGTAACCCTGGTTTCAGGTGAGGCCGGACCCAACAATATCGATTTCGGCAACTGGAGACCAACCGGTTTCTCGGGAACCGTGTTCGAGGATAAAAACGGCGATGGGGTCAGAGACCCTGGAGAGCCGGGACTTGAAGGCTGGACGGTTAACCTGATGAGCGGAAGCACAATTGTCGCTACCACTACAACCGGTCCTGGCGGAGCATACTCATTCACCAATATCGCTCCTGGAAGCTACACCGTCCAAGAGATCGTCCAGAGCGGCTGGACACAGTCATTCCCCATAGCGCCCGGAACCCAATCCGTGACTCTAGTATCGGGAGTTGCCGGACCCACTGACGTTGACTTCGGGAACTGGAGGCCGACAGGATTCTCGGGAGTGAAGTTTGAAGATCTGAACGGAAATGGCTTCCGGGATGCAGGTGAGCCAGGTCTCGAGGGCTGGACGATAAACCTGACGAGCGGAAGTACAATTATCGCCAACACAACAACAGGATCAGATGGAGCTTATTCATTCACCAATATCACTCCCGGAAGCTACACTGTCGCTGAGGCTGCACAGACCGGATGGAATCAGTCTTACCCAGCCGTGCCAGGCACGCAGACAGTAACCCTGGTTTCAGGTGAGGCTGGACCCAACAATATCGATTTCGGCAACTGGAGACCAACCGGTTTCTCGGGAACTGTGTTCGAGGATAAAAACGGCGATGGGGTCAGAGACCCTGGAGAGCCGGGACTTGAAGGCTGGACCGTTAACCTGATGAGCGGAAGCACAATTGTCGCTACCACTACAACCGGTCCGGGCGGAGCATACTCATTCACCAATATCGCTCCTGGAAGCTACACCGTCCAAGAGATCGTACAGAGCGGCTGGACACAGTC
>JAQVZT010000002.1 GCA_028708055.1 Methanothrix sp. | reverse complement strand
GCCCAGCGTAAATACCGAGATGCTCTCGCCCAGGCGGACCAGTTCTCTTGATATCTCATCAACATACACACCAAGGCCGCCGAAGATCCTGGGCGGAAACTCGATACTCAGGTAGGCAATTCTCATCTTCTGCTCACATCCATTTCAGGAGGTTGCAGCAGGGCCTCAGGGATTATCGACCCGAAATCTCAGGACGAAATCTCAGGACCCAAAATCGCATAGCTAGACCACCAGATTCCTGTAATACTCCAGCACCGGCTCCTTCCAGCTAAACTGCTTGGCCAGGGAGAACGATTCCTCACAGAGCAACCGGTACTTGACCTCGTCATCCAGATAGGTCCAGGTAAAGTAGTCCAGGGCGAGGGCATAATCCAGGACGGTTTCCTGACGCTGCGCCTCCATGTTGTCCACAATTACCACGCCTCCCATGCCCGGGACGCGGCGTTTGATCTTCTTCAGGGCATCACTGTAGCCAGCCGAACGGCTGACGATATTGGGCGTGCCCTCCCGCCCTGCTTCTAGAGCAGTGAGAAGGAACGGCTCATATTGAGACGGAAATATCCCGGCTACGCAACCGGCCATGATCTCATCCACGCTCATGGAAAGGCCGCCGTCGTCCGGACCGACCCACTGAGGATAGAGCAGAGCAGCCACCATCCTCTTTCCTGAAACAAGCTCCGATTCATCCAGGCCCCGCTCCTTGATCATGTTCTCCAGGCGGATCTCCTCGCCCACCAGAACCTCCGGAGTGAGGTTTATGGGAAAACCGCTGGGCAGCTTCTCTTTATCCTTGGGGCCGTGCGAAGCTATCAGGAAGCATGCCACCCTCGTCTCCTCGGCATGACGCTGACCGGCCAGCCTGTGCTTGAGCAGGTGATCCTGAAGCACCAGGGCATCAAGAAGATGAATGTACCCTTTATTTTCGATCTCAATTCTGGAGATGGTGAAGACCGGAATCAGGTTCTCGGGTTTTACGCATTTGCCGTCGCAGAACTTGTAGAGATTGTCGGTTAAAAATTGCTGGATCCTGGTGCGGCAGCGCTCTTTCTTATCCCAGTCGATCTCCTGGGTCAGGACATCAATTCCATTTCGGATGACAATGCCTTTCAAACGGTGAAAGAGCATTGCTTCCTTCATCGTTGAATCGCCTACGAAAGTAACCACATCGGCATAGCGCCCCAGGCCCTCAAGGACGGCAAAGCCGAGGGGCGTTCCCGCCTCCATCCGTGAGTCGTTTTGGGCGATCTTTTGCAGAGACTTGTAGCCGGCAGTGCGACCGGGGACGGTAGCATGCAATGTGCAGACCGATCGAACGGGAACTCCAAGCTTCTTGAGCCTGGCAGCTGCATAGAAGACACCGAACTCATGGCAATGCATGCTGACTCTGACCTTGGGCATGAGCGATTTGGCAAACTCCGAGACAGCCTTGTCGGCATACTTTTCCGTCATCTCGTCCGGAACCTGAGCCAGACCTCTGACCAGCTCGGATACGGCATAAGAGAGGTTGAGGTAGTGGTTGTATTCCGATCCGTAATGAGCCCGCTCAAAGTTCATGGAATCAAGGCCTACCAGATCAAATGCCTCGGTCTTGATGGCGTTGTTCAGCGTCATATCCTGGTTATTCCAGCGAACCGTGTGGGACTGATAATAATTGGTATTGAATAGCACATAGCCAACGGGAACGCCTTCAACCTTCCTTTGCCCGGTAACGGTCTCTATGCCTGAGGCATTGAGTGCCGCCAGAACCTCCTCCAGCTCTCCACCTGTCTCCAGCTTTTCAAATTCGGATAGGTCTGTGACCCGGTTTCTGCCTGTATTCCAGTCTGAGCCGGAGGAGTGATAATTGGGACCTGCTACCAGAATATGCAGGCCGTCTTCAATATCGCCCTGTGCCACCAGACGGGCAAGCGTTGTGGCCTCTGCATCCACCACATTCCAGATGCCTCCCATCTTATTCGAGACTGGCCCTGCTTCTTCTGCCGCCAGGATGATCCATCTTTCAATCATTTTTTTGCCTTCAGATTTCCCGGTCTTGTTCTTCTCCATCCATTCACGAATAAGGTGAAAGCGAGGATACAGAGATCCCATCGTCGGTGATATCCAGGACCCGGATGCTATTGGCGATCTTTGAGCCGCGCATCTTCATGATATATATCGACCTGATGAGCGTATTGCCGATGCGCTCACGGCTTAGCATGGTGGCAGAATCGGCTCCGTACTCCAGAAACTGGTTGGTGCCGAAAGCCGTGCCTATGGTCACCAGGGATGTGACCCCGCTGGCTCGAATGATGCCGAAGAGATCATCGGTCAGAGAGCGGACCTTGAACGGGGCCTCAACAGCCATGAAGAAGGCAGTGAGATCGTCGATGAAGAGCCGGTCTGGCTTTACATCCGCCAGCTTTCTTTCTACCAGCTTTCGAAAGTTTATGAGAAAGTCTGTCGGGTCGATATCGATGCTCTTTTGCAGCCTTAAGACCGGATCAGTTACATCGACGATGGCCAGTTTTCCCTCCTTCTCCAGCTTATCGAAATCCCAGTCGAAGGAGGACATCATCTCTCGCTTCAGGTACTCTGCGCTCTCAGAGGGGGTGATGATCATTCCCTTCTCGCCTATCTTGATGCCATAATTTATGAACTGGCAGGCAAAGACGGTCTTGCCCGTACCGGAAGACCCAGTGACAGTGTTTACCGTTCCTTTGTGAAAGCCGCCGCCACCCAGTTCGTCATACCCAGGCACCCCTGATTTGGCCCTGGGAAATTTGCTGCTTTGTAATGCCAAAACCAACCGCTCCCTCACACCAAATTGTGCTGCGATATGCTTCTACAGATGCTACAGATATCACTTAGTTGGCTACTAAGGTAATTAGGTCTTTCGGTGAGCGACGAAAAAAATGGTTGACTGCCCTGGCGGGGATTAGTCCTCTGACCAATCAAGGCCTTTAATTTGTTAATGCATCATATGGGTCTTGTGCGCCGTTATGGTCAGTATTTCCTGCCGGCTCAAGGCAAATGACGAGTTCATCCGGGCCGTTGTTTCTGCCGCAAATCACCGTATATCCGGTCAGGCCCGGATCAGCAGATTCCTCGACAGATATCCTTCCCATGGAATCATAGATCAGCACATATCTGATATTTTCTTTCATATCCAACTGGCCCCATTGTTGCCAGTTCCAGCTGCTCTCTGGCCCATGAGCCCAGTTTATTCCGTAAACCCCAGGCTGCATCATATTCTCGCAATACTCCGGCTGTCCAATGGGATTTGGCTCGTAGGGACCATAGTAGTTTGGACATATGCCGGCTCCGGCAGGAACTTCCGTACCGGATAGGGTTGCTGGCTGGGCTTCAACATGGCAGAGTGATAACAGGACTATTGATGCGAATAGTATTACTAATAATGTTGTATTGCAGACTTTATATATAATAATCCCTCCTAACTATAGTTATTACCCATTATATGTTAAGTTTGCGGGGAGAAGAAGAACCACGCAGGGAAAAGGCATGATGACCTCTTTAAAGATCCAATCGTGCCAATCTTACCGCCGGCAAAGAATTTATCTTCTCTCAAAGCCTCTTGAGCCATATGAGAGGGATCTATGCAGTTATCATTCCCCTGTTTGCTTTAACGATACCGGCACAGCTCTTAATGATACCCGCACAGTGTCAGCAGACTGACACTGCCTGGACAGTCAGCGGCTTTGATCTTGATAATTCCGCCAAATACAACAAAGCCCTCAACATTGCGCTTGATTTCTATAATCAGGGCAGGTTCGATGAGGCTATCAATGCTTACGACGCTGCCATCCGGCTGGATCCCAACAGCACTCAGACCTGGCAGGCCTGGAATGGAAAAGGCGATGCGCTCTACGGCCTGGGCAAATTCGATGATGCAGTCCTCGCTTATGACAAAGCCATAGAGCTGTGGCCCAACAATGCCATCCCCTGGGCTTACAAGGGCGATGCCCTGAAGGCGCTGGGCAGAATCAATGACTCAGAGGCTGCCTACGCCAGGGCGAAAGAGCTGGGGTTCGGCGGCTCAACCTGGAGGCCTTCGACCATCACCCTGAACGGCCAACCGATTGCTATGCCCGAGACCAACTTGACCTCGAGCATAGATGAAGGCCTGAAGCTAGACAGACAGGGCAGGCACGAGGAGGCAATCAGGGCTTTCGATGCCGCTATCAAGACGGACCCCTACAATTCTGCCATCTGGAAGGCCTGGAGCGGAAAAGCGGATGCTTTGAATGCCCTCGGTCTGACGGAAGAGGCAAAGTCGGCCTACGCAGCGGCAGAGGAGATGCGCTCTCTGGCCAACACGAGCATAGGCGGAAGCCCGAATTCAGGGCCTCTCAGCCATATTCTCGATCATAGCATGGCAAGCGCAGTCGACGAATCCGCCAATATTCCGACCACACGAGCCTACAAATTTACTACCGCCAACCAAAAGGCCTACAGCTGGTTGAGCCTGACAAATGTTGCTGCCGGCAAGGCTCTATGGTACTGGTATTCTCCGGACGGCAATCTATACAAGACCGGCTCTGCTGATATCCCACCCAATCCCAGTGGCGATTATTGGCCCTCTTATAATATCTGGTATTACATCGACATTGCAGACATTCCCGTTGAACCATACATGTCCGGCAAATGGAACGTTAACGTCTATCTGGTCGGCCCCACCTATGTTACTCAATTGACTGAGCAATTTGACCTGGATAACGGGCTGGTGCCCCAGAATACCAGCAGCATTCTCGACCACTGCACGGCGAGCAGCATCGATGAAACCGCCCGCATTCCTATCGCCAGAAAGGACGGATTCTCCCTTGCCGCCGATAGCAAGATTTATTCATGGATAAGTTTGGGCAGCGTCGGTCCGGCTTCCTTCTACTGGTACTGGTATTCTCCGGACGGCAGCTCGTACAGAGTGGGCCCCATCGACATACCTCCTAACCCGAGCGGAGGATACTGGCCGACCTACAATCTATGGGCATCCATAGATGCTCGCACTCTGTACGGAGAGATGTGGAACCTGGAGCTACCCTCGGATGAATTCCATGTGGATATTATCCGAAATGATCGCCAAATCCTGACAGAGTATTTCACTGTGGACGAATAGGATGACGATCAGAGAGAAAGATCCAGGCCGAAAATGAGCATAAACGGCAAGGCGAACTGAAAATCGAGGGTTGGAATCATGAGGGAAGAGGTCCTTAAGCTGATGAAATGCCCCTATTGTGATTCCAATCTCTATTCTGAGAATATTTATGCAGAAAATGATGAGTTGATAGAGGGATGCATTGCCTGTGAATGCACCAGGTATCCTCTTTTGGAAGGGATCCTGATACTATCAGCATGCAGTCTGAAGGATCGCCTCATCCAGCTCATTGAAAGAAGAAGGTCCCAAGAAGCGATAGGACTTGCATTGACTTATTTTAATAATAAACCGGATTTTCGCAGGATCGCAGGGCTCATGGGCCAGAATAGTGGGTTATTCGGGAGGCTCCTGTGGCAATTCGAGAAACTGAATGCAAGAATTTGTTATAGAAAATATTCTGATGGCCTGAACCGTCCATTCTGCGATATTCTTGGCAAGAGCAATTTCGATAATTACTTGAAAGATCGTTTCTCAGCGGAATCCCTGTGGTCTCTCTATCCGTTTATTCAGATGCTGAAGGGATATCAGGAAAGGGTTCTGGATCTATCCTGCGGGGCAGGTCACTCCTCATTTATCCTTTCCGCAAATATTAAACCGAAACATCTTTTTTGCGCCGATTATAATTTTCGAAACCTGTCATTTGCCAGGAATTACATGGCAAAAGAAGCAGACTATTTCTGTATTGACGCCAGTTATCCCCTGCCTTTTGCCGACGGCATATTCAGCTCCGTACTCATGATGGATGCCTTTCACAGCATCCCGTCTCGCGCATCCCTGGCCAAAGAGATGGAGCGGGTTGTTTCCCCGCAAGGCCTGCTTCTGCTGCTTCACGAGCACAGCTCTCTATATCGCCACTATGCTTATGGGCATCTATTGCCTCCATCGGGCTGGGCCCGTCTATTTCAGCGGCTTCCCGTCCGGGTGTTATCTGAAAAATCGGTCGTAGAGGACTTCTTATCGAATGATTTGCTCGATTTGAAAAGAGAGAGCTCGCCAGCAGATCTGAACCGCTCTATGGCGCTCACCATTGTAGGATGCAGAGATTCATCAGCTTTCAGAATCTATCGAGATCTTTGGAAGGATATATTAAATAATAAAAACAAATTAATTATAAATCCGATCTATAACATTAAACAAGTATCAGGAAAACTAATTTTGAAAATTAAATATCCCAGTGATTATTTCCGGCTTGAGTATCCGCTAACTGAAAAATATCTCCCTGAACAATGCCAGATAAGCTCAGATTTAGCCGAAGCCTTCAAAGGTCGATTTCTGAATATCGATTACTCAATAGCTCCAAATATTGTGCAGACCGAAATCGACTATCTGATGAAAAAATTTGTAATAATCAGTGTCCCTAAAAAATATTGCCGCTTAAATCCATTGGAATGGAGTTTGACTTAAATACCAGTCCGATGGCTTTTTAAGTATGAGTTCCGAAGCGAAACCAAAGTCATCCAGCTCCATTAGAGCACCGGTCGCAATCATTAGTCCGGCAGATGGCTGGATACCGATAGACCTGAAAGAACTCTGGATTTACAGAGAGCTTCTCTTTACCTTTATCAGTCGCGATATCAAGGTTAGATATAAGCAGACTGCACTCGGTGCCGCCTGGGCGGTAATACAGCCACTGTTCATGATGGTGGTTTTCACGCTGGCCTTCGGAAGGCTAGCCAAGATCCCGTCTGAGGACCTGCCGTATCCGCTATTCAATTATATCGCCCTGCTTCCCTGGATGCTCTTTTCGGAAGGAATAACCCGCTCGACAAGAAGCATGACAGCCAACGCTCATATCATGACAAAAGCTTACTTTCCCCGTCTCGTCCTGCCCATATCTGGCGTTTTATCTCCTGTAATTGATTTTCTGATTGCGTTTATCATTCTGCTGGTGATGATGCTGCACTTTGGCTACATCCCAGGCATCAACGCCCTGTTTCTTCCCGCTTTTGTCGTTCTTGCAATTGCGACCTCCCTTGGCGTGGGCCTGTGGTTCTCAGCTCTCAACGTCCAGTACAGGGACTTTCAGTATATGATGCCATTCCTCATTCAGCTCTGGCTGTTCGCCTCGCCAGTAGTTTACCCAAGCTCTCTTCTGCCTGAACCGTACAAGCTGCTCTTCGGCCTGAATCCAATGGCCGGGGTGATAGAAGGCTTCCGCTGGTCCATGCTGGGGACTGCGCCTCCAGGCATTTTAACGTTGATCTCCGTCCTCGTGGTGCTAATCATTCTCGTCTCTGGAGCCTTCTATTTCAGGAGAATGGAAAAGATATTTGCCGATGTGGTGTGAAGAATATGGTTGACATATCGATTCATGCGGAACACATAGGAAAGCGTTACATCCTGGGCCAGCAGCAGCGGCAGGAAACCCTCAGGGAAGCCATCAGCACCACCATAAGAACTCCTTTTCAGCGTCTGGCAAAGATATCCGGTCAAAGGAGCAACAAACAGTTCTTTTGGGCACTCAAGGACATCTCCTTTGACATCAATGAAGGTGAAGTTGTCGGCATTATCGGCAGGAATGGTGCGGGAAAGAGCACTCTTCTTAAAATCCTTTCGAGAATAACCACTCCTACGGAAGGTTGCATAAAACTGTATGGCCGGGTCGGCTCTCTTCTGGAGGTAGGAACAGGTTTTCATCTTGAGCTGACCGGCCGGGAGAACATTTATCTGAACGGCTCAATCCTCGGAATGCGAAAAAGGGATATAGAGAGTAATTTCGAGGAGATCGTCAAGTTTGCAGATATCGATAGCTTCCTGGACACTCCCGTAAAGCACTACTCAAGCGGCATGCATGTGAGACTGGCCTTTGCCGTTGCCGCCCACCTGGACCCGGAGATATTGCTTGTGGATGAGATTTTAGCAGTGGGTGATGCGGAGTTCCAAAAGAAATGCCTGGGAAAGATCAAGGATGTATCTGGAGAAGGACGCACAGTGCTCTTTGTCAGCCATAACATGAACGCCATCGAACAACTCTGCGGCTCTTGCATGATGCTTGAGAACGGGACGATCAAGAGATATGGTCTTGAGGTACGGGAAATGGTCAAAGAGTACCTTTTCGGAGCAGAAGGCTGCCTTAAAACATCAGAATGGATTAACCGCAAAGACGAGTTTGATAATCCCTGGTTCAAGCCACTTCACTTCTTTCTAGGCGATGCTGACGGCAACAATTCGATTATGCCTGTGAATAATGATTCGGAAATATATTTGTATTTAGAGGGAGACGTAAAGCTGCTACATCCAGCTCTGTGCATCGGATATGCTATATACTGTGATGATGGAACCCTTCTTTACTGGTCCTTTCAAACCGATGGTCTTGAGGAGAACTGGATTAAGCTGTCCAAGGGCATTAATGTGCTCAGGAGCAAGATCCCCGGTCGTTTCCTGAATGAAGGGATTTACAGGATCGAGTGCATAGGACGGCTTCATTCCGGCCAGTGGCTCTTTGAGCCTGGCAGAAACGCTCCGCCCATATTCCTGACCATCCAAGGTGGACTGAGCGATTCACCATACTGGATGAGCAGACGTCCGGGAATACTCGCGCCTGTAATGGATTATAGAGGAAAATCACATGTCCCTGGAAGATGATCGGACAATAAGAGTGGCTTCCTGCATACCAATACTGGCCTATCATAAGGTGGCGGATTTGCCATTTCCCAGCGATTCCGCATGGATCACTCGGGATTTATTCCGCAGGCAGATGGCCGCGTTGCATGCTTACGGGTACACTACCGTTCATTTTATTGATATTGTAAATTTCAAGAAGAAAAAAATGCCCCTTCCTTGCCGTCCTGTCATACTGACCTTCGACGATGGCTACGAATGCGTATACAGCCTTGTCAGGCCGATCCTCAGCAGGCATGGCTTCAAGGCGACATGCTTTCTCTGCACGGATTATATCGGTACAGAGAAACGATATGATAACTCATGGGATGTGGGCGATTGTGGCAAGCCCGTATTCATGATGCTCTGGAAGGAGGCTGCTATCATGGAGGCAGAGGGTCACTCCTGCGAGGCCCACACCCTTTCCCATCCTCGCCTTGATAGGATAAATCCATGGAAAGCTCACATTGAAATCGCAGGTGCAAAAAAAGAGATAGAAAAGAGGCTGAGCAAGACGGTGACCTGTTTTGCCTATCCTTTTGGAGATGGATTTAAAAGCTTCTTTTTGCGATTCCTGGTCCGCATTTCCGGATATCAGTCTGCGGTTTCCTATAATACTGGCATGGCCTATCCGGAGACATCCGATGTCATGGCTCTGCCGCGCATCAAGATAACCCAGGAGCATTCTGTCGATCTGAACTTAGCCCATCCAGAGTCATTTTTTATGCGCATCATCGACCCTTCATTTCCTCTGCCTCGCATCTCGATTGATCGAATCGAGACCTTTGATTCTCTAGGCAAAAGAGACCGCCCGTTCTTTGCGCCCGGCGAGAGCCTGACGGTTAAAGTGATTGCCATCAATAGCGGCGATGCAGTCGATGTTAGGGGATCGCTTCAAGTGACCGGCAACGCCGGCAAGGGCGAGCATATGATATTTAGCAGCCATCCCCAAAGAGATGTCTGCAAAAGACCATTTGCATGCGGCTCACTGCAGGAGTTCGCCTACATGTTCAGAATTCCTGATGATGCCGCTGATGGTGGGTGTCAGCTGAAATTCGATATACACGATGATAAGTATGTCCTGAGATACTTCCTGGAAAGCTATGAAGGCGATGAAGCGCCGCTAAGGATCAGGACTATTCCGTCTGCCTTCGAGGAAGATATATCGGCAGACATGCCGGATACGTGCAGGATACATGCTGGATATTGACGCAGTATATACATGGGTTAACGGAGCGGATAGAGACTTCGCAGAAAGCCGCAGGCGGTGCCTGATGGAGCAGGGCTGCTATATGGCATCAGAGGCATCCGGAATGCACCGTTTCCGGGACAATGAGGAGCTCAGATACTCCCTGCGATCACTGCAAGCGTATGCTCCCTGGATTCGCCGGGTCTATATAGTCACCAACGGGCAGGTTCCGCGGTGGCTTGACTGTGAAAACAAAAGGGTGCGCATTGTGACCCATGACAGGCTTTTTTCCAATTTAGAGGATCTGCCTACCTTTAACTCCAATGCCATTGAGATGCAGATTCATAAGATTCCTGGCTTATCAGACCGTTTTTTATATTTCAATGATGACTGCTTCTTCGGCAGGCCGACCAGCCAGTCGGATTTTATCACTCCGGCAGGAGGAACCTGCGTTTACCTCGAGCCCACGCCAGTTCCTTCATATAACCCAATGCTTCCGGTACACGATAAGGCCTATTGCCATACCCAGGAGATCGCATCAGAGTTTTCCGGGGGAAAGAGGCTAACATACCTTCCTGCTCATTGCCCTCAATTGTACGACCGGACTGTCCTGGAAAGGCTGAATGCGCGGTTTAATTTTCAATATCGGGAAACATCGGGGCATCAGTTCAGAAATGAAAAAGATCTAGTGCTCAGAATCTTCTATTTTTCATATCTGCTATTCTCAGAGGATCAGGATTCTATAGGCCATGAGGCAAAGCTCTTGCGGTATGGAACAGACAGCTACAGCTTCGTAATGATGATCGCGCGGCCATTGAGGACCTGGCGATCCTTCTTTTCGCTATATCGTCATAGATCAAAATTTTTTTGCGTCAACGATGATCTGCAGGGTGATCTCATCGATCCGCTCATTCTAAAGAGCTTTCGGCTTTTATTGCAGTCGTATTTTCCTCAGCCAGGCTCTTTTGAGATAGGATAAAAGGTATTTATCCTTGAAGAAGAGAGATAAATCCGGACAGGAGGACAATGGCAGCAAATGGAGCCGGAAAACTGCCCGAAGAATGATGTTGACAAATGATTATTCTGAAAACATATCCGTGAGTGGAATCAAGTACATATCATTATTTGGGGCAAATGGTTATTTTCTATCTGCAAAAAAATACATGCTAGGTTTTAAGAAGTTCGACATCCCTTTTACCTGGACGCCTTTGGTGAGAGGAGAAGACGGAGAACTGGGACCGTTTGCTGGAGACAGTTTCGGAGACGCGGAGCTTGATTCCCACTGCAACAGGCCGATAGAGTACGATACCGTCATCATCCATACGCCTCCGGAGCATTATCCCTACTGGGTCGTCAACGAAAAAGGCAAGCGAATCATCGGCTACACCGTATGGGAAACCGATAAGCTGCCTGCCCACTGGCCGCAACTGTTGAACCTTGTCGACCGTGTGCTTGTGCCCTGCCATTGGAACCGTGAGGTATTCATAAAAAGCGGGGTATGCAAACCAATTGATGTCATCCCCCATATCTTCGATGGAGGAAAACCTCTCCCGGGCAGCTGCAAGATGCCGTGGGATATCAATCCCTCTGATTTTGTCTTCTATACGATAGAAACCTGGACGGCAAGGAAAGCTGTCTGGAACACGATTCGATGCTATTTGGATGAGTTTACAGGAAGCGATCCAGTCTTGCTTGTTGTCAAGACGACGAAATATGCCTATAGTGATTACCCCTTCGAAAGATTCAATAAAATAAAAATAATAAGAAAGTTATTAGCCCTAATAAAACTTATTCAAGGCAAAAGGAGATCGAATAGTACCATGAACTCAATCAAAAAAAGCTATGCTTTTCCAGCCAGAATAATGTTGATTGATGATACGCTTACAGAAGAAGAGATCATGATGTTGCATCGCATAGGGGATTGCTATGTATCATTATGTAGATCAGAGGGATGGGGCCTGGGATCGTTCACTGCGGCAGGAATGGGCAAGCCGGTTGTGATAACGGGTTTCGGAGGCCATCTGGATTTTTTGCCGGATGATTTGGCCTATTTAATTGATTACGATCTGACTCCTGCAAGGGATGATTGGGATTCATGGCGTTTTGCCAAGGATCAGATGTGGGCGGAGCCAAAGAGATCTCATGCCAGTGAGCTTATGAGACACGTCTTTGAAAATCAAAAAGAGGCAAAAACTCGTGGTGAAGCCCTGGGCAGGCAGGTAAACGAATGCTTTAATGAAGACAAAGTCATGCAACGGCTAATTTCAGCTCTAGTTCAGGCTAAGCTTTCGCAGAGAGACGGGATTGATGGCACCAATGAGCCCGAATAATGATGACGACTCCGCCAGAGAGATCCGTCTCCGCGGCATCAAGTATATCTCCTTTTACGAGAGGAGCGGATACGGATGCGCGGCAAGAGCATATTTGCGTGGCTTGATGAAAACGGATATTCCCCTGACCTGGACGCCAATGGTTCCTGCAAGAGGTCTGAATCTGGGACACGTGCCTTTCCCGGGCAGAGAACTCGGCGATCCGGATCTGGATTCCGTATGCAACCTGCCCATCAGATATGATACCGTCATATTGCATCTTACTCCCGAGTACTATCCCCAATGGCTGAAGCGCGAGACCGGCAAGCGAATGATAGGATACACTGTCTGGGAGACGGATAAGCTTCCAGGGCACTGGCCGGCTCTTCTCAATATCATGGACCGAATACTAGTTCCCTCCCAGTGGAACAGAGATATATTCATCAGAGGGGGCGTAAAAAGGCCGATCTCAGTTATTCCTCACATAGCGGCAAATTTCGATCAAATGCGATCTCAGTCCAACGCCATTCAATCTTCTTCCGATCTGTCCGGTTGGGGAATTGGTGCCAATGATTATGTATTTTATAATATTGGGATGTGGACCGCTAGGAAGGCCCTTAGCGATACGATTCAATGCTATCTTAATAGCTTCTCAGGAGACGATAATGCGCTCTTATTAATTAAAACGACGAAATATGATTACACAAAGAGATATTTGTGGAGGTTTTTTCCCCATACAGATGAATCTGTCCGAAGGATTGTGAAAAATTATAAAAATCCAGCGCGGGTGGAGATCATTAATGAGGAAATAAGCCAGGAAGACATTTTCAAACTTCATGCCCGAGGTGACTGCTATTTCTCGCTCTGCAGGTCTGAGGGCTGGGGACTGGGAGCATTTGATGCCGCTAGCCTGGGAAAGCCGATTATTATCACTGGATACGGCGGCCAGACGGAATACCTGCCCGGGCATTTGGCTTATTTAGTGAACTATCGTCTGGTTCCCGTGATAGATGTGGTCGGGAAAAGATCCTATTCGAGGGATCAGATGTGGGCGGAACCGAATCGAATTCATGCATCTCAATTGATCCGACAGGTTTTTGAAGGCAGAAGGGCAGCACATCAAAGAGCAGTGACGCTCAGCGAGCACATTCGCATGTCCTTCGGTGAATCGACCATAATACCGAAGCTTATCAGGGCAATTAAGCCGAACTGAGGTCAATTGTGAAAATCATACCCAATCAATTTCATTTTATTTTTGGCTTGGGTGAAGAAGTGGAGCCGTTTCATCTTGTTCATTATCTCTGCATCGAGTCATGCCGCAGGATCAACAAACCAGATAAAATCTATTTCTATTACCACAAGATGCCCCAGGGAAGATATTGGGAGCTTATCAAGAAGCACTTAACACTGGAGCATGTGGATCTGGTGCCTCTGGTCTCGAAATTTCCATATTGGCTTCGCAATAGGGGCTGCAAGAAGTATATTTACGCCCACCATTCGGATTTTATAAGGCTGGAAAAGCTTATTCAAAGAGGCGGAATTTATGCGGATATCGATACAATCTTCGTAAATAAATTTCCAGACAGTCTCCTTTCCATGCCATTTGTCCTTGGGAAGGAAAACGACATCCGCACGGGAAGACTTGGCCTGAAAAGGCCCTCTTTATGTAACGCCCTCATCATGTCTCAAGAGAACTCCGAGTTTGCCAAAATGTGGCTTGATGCGATGGAAAAGGAATTTGATGGCTCATGGAGCAAGCATTCGACTCTTCTCCCATACAGACTGAGCAAGATGTATCCGGATCTTGTCCACATAGAGCCGAGCAGGACATTCTATAAGCATATGTGGACGGTTGAAGGAATTAGGACCCTGCTTGAGGAATGTGACAGAGATCTGGAAGGAGTCATAAGCATGCATCTCTGGAGTCACCTCTGGTGGTCAGAAAAACGCAAGGACTTTTCACCCTTTCACGGAGGTTTACTCACTGAGGATTATATTAAGAATGTCGATACAACATATAATATAATTTCCAGGGCATTTTTGCCACAAAAGGAGGACGAACATGACTGGTAGCGTATCGGTGATCATAACCTCCAAAGACCGGCCAATGTACCTGGCCCAGGCCGTAGAATCAGTGCTCAATCAGACTCATCCCGTTTATGAGATCATAATAGTGGATGACGGATCAAAGAATGAATTTTTAGAAAGGATCGATGATATAAAAAAGTTCAGTCCGATAATAAATCTATTTTATCTTCAGGAAAGCCGGGGACCATCATATGCAAGAAACTTTGCTCTGGATAAGGCCTCCGGCGTGTTCGTTATATTCCTGGATGATGACGATCTGATTCATCCCGAAATGATCGCCTCCAGTCTGCCGCTATTCAATGAAAAAGTCGATATTGTGATCTCCTGGTATGCCTGTTTTTTTCCCCCAAATGACAGTCCGGAACAGATGAACGCCTCCTTAAGAGCAATGCCCTGGGAAACGCCTCCCGGATTTGTAAGGCCGGTTTACCAAACATGCTTCGAAGATCTTGAAATGAGGCCATTTCATGAGCTTCTCTGCTATACTCATCCCATTCATTCCATGTTGATCAGGAGACGCAGCCTGGGCAATGTGAGGTTTCCTGAAGATCTGCGAGTTGGAGAAGACAGATATTTTTTTCTGGACCTGGCGTATCAAGGATGCCGCTTTAAATGCAATAGGACGATCAATGCATTCTATCGCCGCCACATTGGAAATCAGACTTGCCGGGACAATTATTACCAGAACTTGATCAAATTTCATGAGAGATTATTATCAAGTAAAATGCTGCATGATCCTGAGGATATTTTCTTTATAAATAGCCAGATATTTTTAATATTATTGAAGCAAAAAAGCCTTAAGAGCGCCAAATACCTTATTTATATGACAAGATCTCCACGGTATTATCCAAAATATATAGCTTTATATTTAAACTTGATTATCCAAAAACAGTTAATGGCGAGGAGAATCCGAATGCATGTCGAAGCCTAAATTGCTATTCATCACGCCAGTGCCGCCATGCATCAAAGGTCCCGGCATCTCCATCAGGGCATACAACAATCTGAAGGCTCTGGCTACCGAATACGAAATAGACCTCCTGATAATAACGATTTCAGGCTTTAAAATGCCTGCTCTGGATCCCGATGTACAGGAATCGTGTAATGACATTATTATTCATATCATAAAACCTGTAGAATATTTTTTTAAAAAAGGCATGTCGATCATTTTCTGGCCGAACAAGCCGCGCGAATCGCTGTTCGTAACAGCAAATAGGTTGAGAGAGATAGATCAATCGATTTTTAAGGCTCATTATGATATGATTCATGTATTCAGGATATACATGGTCCCATATGTGCAAAACATGCTGGCGATCAACTCCCGACGATATCTTCAACTGGATATGGATGATATCGAATCCATTACCAGGAGACGACTGGGCAAGCTCTATGAAATAAATGGCGAGTTGAGAGCATCAAGACGGATGGAACGGGAAGCCGACCAGTATGAAGAAATGGAGATGTCAGTGTTGCCGCTCTTCGATCAAATCTGCCTCTGTTCCGAAATCGATAAACATAAAATTGCCGAAAAATATAAATATAATCGTGTCAAAGTCGTTCCAAATATCATTTCGATCCCTGAACCAGAAGAGATCGATTGCAGATCAACTCCATTCAATTTCCTTTTTATCGGCTTGCTGGGATATTATCCTAATAGAGATGCAGTTATTTATTTCTGTGATGAAATACTTCCAATAATAAAGAAGCATGCGCCCGGGACATTCTCCCTCAAGGTTGTGGGGATGGATGCGCCGGCAAAATTCGCATATTATTTATCAAAGTTCCCGGAGGTCGAGCTGATCGGAGCTGTGGCCGATACCGGACCCATTTATGAATGTTCGAATGCAGTGGTCATCCCATTGCGTGCTGGAGGCGGGACGCGAATCAAAGCGCTGGAGGCTTTTGCCTACCGCAAGCCGGTCATCTCGACATCGATTGGCATCGAGGGCATTCCGGCGGCTCATGAGCAGCATGTATTGATTGGGAATACTGCAGAAGATTTCGCGAGGCAATGCGTCAGAGTAATGCTCGACTCAAACCTGGCCCGCAATCTGGCTGAAAACTCCTTTGCTCTTGTGAAATCAAGCTATACATTTGAGCTGATTCGGGAAAGGCTATGCAAGATGGATAAAGATCCAATCAAAGGAGATCTGGCAAGAGAAAAATAAGAAAAGCCGCCGGGCCAGGTTCTTGAATCAGAATTAGAGTGTAAAGCTTATTGCATCTTCTTTTCAAAGAAATACTCTTCCTCTTTTTGTTTCCCGGGATTTTTTTGCGATAAGCCTCAGCCTCCATGCGGCAGACTTAGCACGGTATAGAAATGGCATCGCAGGAGCTGTATAGCAACGAGCGAAATTGGTCATATACGCGAGACCATTGATGCAGTCGCAGCATAAAAGGAATAAACGTCCCGACCGGGATTCGAACCCGGGTTGAAGGCTCTCTGCGCTTATGGCTCCGCAGGCCTCCGGGATATCCACTACCCCATCGGGACAAAACATCTCTCTTGCAATGCTTCAGGTTCTTAAGCTTGTTGGCCAGATCCTCTGGTTTGAGCGGTGCGGATGGCGCGCAGAAAATCAATCTTCCGGAACTCCGGCCAGTATGGCGCGCAGAAGTACGCGGCGCACTCATTGCCATTGGCCTGCCAGGGCAGGAAGTTGGAGGTGCGGTAGTCCCCGCCAGTTCTGATAATCAGATCCACCTTGGGCACAGAGACCCCGTTCTGGGGATAGAGATGGGACGCGATCAGACTCTCATCGACCTCTGCAGCCCTTATCGTCCCCTGGGAGACCTGTCGCGCCAGGGAGCGTGCCGCATCAACCAGCTCGCGCTGGCCGCCATAAGCCAAGGCCACATTCAGGTACATTGTCTCATAATCTCGCGTGGCCCCCTCAGCGCGGCTGATCTCGTCCTGCAGGTCCTGGGGGAGCATCTCCACTCTGCCTATCGCCCTGATCCGGACGCCGCCTGAATGAATTTTTTTAGAATTGCGCAGGTCTACGAACTTGTTCTTGATCAATTCAAAGAGATAGCTCTTCTCAGTCTCACCTCGATTGAAGTTTTCCGTGGAAAAGGCATAGAGGGTGATATGCTTGACACCCATCTCCAGACACCAATCTAAAACCTTCTCGGTGGTGTCGGCGCCAAGGCTGTGCCCCATGAATCGAGAGATGCCTTTTTCCCGGGCATATCTGCGGTTGCCATCCTGGATAATGGCCACATGTTCCACCGGGGTCCCGGCAAGGATGCGCGACTTTAAGAGCCGTTCATAAAAAATGTATGCAGGGTTTCGAGGGATGAAACTCATTCATTTAATTAGCTTCGCGAATTACTATTTAAATAATTCCTTTGCTCCGCACGAATATGAAATCGGCTCGCCCTTACCAAGGGCAAGATACAAATAGCTGATGACTTACTTGCATACTCTCAGGGCCTGTGGTCTAGCTGGTTATGACATCGCCTTCACACGGCGGGGATCACGCGTTCGAATCGCGTCGGGCCCATTTGAATTTTGGCCTACACAAGGTTTAACTATTTAAGCGTTGTTTTTAGTGCGGGCGAAAGAGATATCCTTTGGTTACTCGAGGCAGGCGACCTCGATGATTCAATATGTCTTAGGTCCATAATTACTATTGAGGTGATAAGCTGTATAATAGAGGCAATAACAGGGAAGATGAAGGAGCAGTAATAACTAGAGTTCGTCTCCCCCGCAAACAGGATCGAGAGATCTTCGGTCATGTGGAAAGTTTGCTTGGAGCCAATCGCATAAAGGTGAGATGCATCGACGGCGTTACCAGGATGGGACGCATACCTGGCAAGATGAAGAAGAGGATCTGGATCAGACAGGGCGATGTGGTTATCGTCATTCCCTGGGAAATCGAGAATGATAAAGCCGACGTAGTCTGGAGATACACCGGACCACAGGTTGATTGGCTGCAGCGCAAGGGATTCCTGAAAGGAACCTCTTGATGAAAATCTTCTTTAAGGCACTTTATGAAAAGGCGTACCAAGGACGAAGATTTCGATTCCAAGATAGATGTTCTTCGTACCAGGATCAAGGACTCTGATGATCTAGACGTCCATGATGCCGTATTCGATAAGCGCACCCTGATGGACCTTTACAGCCTGGCCAGCAAGGGCGTAATCGATGCTCTTGGCGGATCCGTCTGCACCGGCAAAGAAGCCAACATTTTTAGGGCCAAGGCAGGCGAAAAAGAGCTGGCCCTGAAGATATATCGCATCTCTACCAGCAATTTCCGCGTCATGCAGGATTACTTGCACGGCGATCCGCGATTTGGAAATGTGAAGGGCACAAAGAGAGCTATCGTCGTTGCCTGGACGAAAAAAGAATTTCGAAATCTGACGCGGGCGGAAGAGGTAGGAGTTCCCGTGCCTCATCCCATAGCCATGAAAGAGAACATACTGGTTATGGATCTGATCGGCGAGGGCGAGAACGTCGCTCCGCCTCTAAAAGACGTGGTGCTGGATACAGAGGAAGCAAGGAGAATCTTTGAAAAGATAGTCGAATATATTTCCGTGCTCTATAACCGCGGCAAGCTCGTTCATGCCGACCTGAGCGAGTTCAATATACTCTATGATGGCGGCGAGCCGGTGATAATCGATATGGGGCAGTCCGTCACACTGGACCATCCCCTGGCCAGAAGATTTCTGGAGCGCGATATAGCCAACGTGGCCCATTACTTTAAGAAGAAATATGACGTAGGTTCTCCGGAAGAGATCTGGGAGAAGCTAATGAGAGACCGAGAAGAGATGGAAAAGACCGACAAAAAGAAGGCTGATTAAATTGGATATCAAGATTCCCGAGGAGCGCGTGGGTGTGCTGGTGGGACCGGGCGGTTCCATGAAGCGATTGATCGAAGAGAAGACCAAGACGACCCTTGAGATAGACAGCGAGACCGGCGCGGTACGCATCGCATCGGCAGAGGACCCCTTGCAGGGCTTGCGGGTGATGGACCTGGTAAAGGCCATAGGCAGGGGTTTCTCTCCGGAGAGAGCCATCGCTATTCTTGATGATGATATGCTGATGCTCGACATCCTGGACTTGTCTAAGTTAGCAGGAACCAAGAGCGATATGGAACGCATCAAGGGGCGGATCATAGGCAAGGACGGACGGTCGCGGGAGATCATGGAGAGGCTCTCTGGCGCAAAGGTATCAGTTTACGGCAAGACCGTGGCGATACTGGGCAATCCCGAGCAGATGCGGGTAGCACGAACCGCCATTGAGATGCTGCTTGACGGCGCTCCGCATGGCAATGTCTACAGCTTCCTGGAAAAGAAACATCAAGAGCTGGCCAAGGATGAGCTGAGGGAGCAAGGCTTGCTCTGAGGCCATTTCTGAACCGTTTTTCTTTTTGTCCACGTATGGTCAAATGAGGGCATACAATATTGAGTCTAATTCGGATCTGATAAGATAGTCCTTGGCTATGCACGCAATTGCTATTTTTCTGTTTTAATATTAGTATTAATTTGAAAGGCGGAGACCGAGGGGCATGAGGCGATATTGCGGGAGTATCTTAGCGGAGCTATGTTTGCGGAGGGCGGAGAGTTGGCTCTGCCCGGCTCGTCGATGCGGGTGAATATGTGACGGGAGAAGCAGGAACCAATAGAGTGTTAGGAGAACGAGGAGTTGGCCTCTATTATTAATACCTGAGGATTTCTACTAACCTCGGTTTTAAAGATCACAGAATTTCAATGATATCGTAATTGTCTCGATTTGCGGCAAAATCCGATGTTTTTAGAATCATCAAAGAATAAATATTATAATAATCATGCGACACAGCTTATCCTCTCAATTATTATCACTAATTATCTCAGTAATTATCTTCAATTGTAATTAGTATTATTAATAGAAAGATTCTTAAGATATAATGTCGCAGAGTTCTGCCGTAACGCATTCAATTCATATTATCCCAAAATCAGGAGGCTACAGGAAGATGAAACTGGTAATTTGTGGCAAAGGCGGGTGCGGAAAGAGCACTGTATCGGCATTGATGGCAAGAGAGCTGGCGGCGCGGGGAGAGAAGGTTCTGGTCGTGGATACGGACGAGTCCAACTTCGGCCTTTACAAGCATCTCGGGCTTGAGCAGCCCAGGGACTACATGGAATCTCTGGGCGGAAAGAAGGGCCTGGGAGAGAGGATGAGGAAATTCATGCGATCAGAGGGCAAAGAAAAGCTGTCAATTCTTGAGGACTTTTCCCTTGAGGATATACCGGCGGAGCTGATCGTGGGCGAGGATGGCATAAGGCTCGTGGCTATAGGCAAGATCCATGACTTTGGCGAGGGCTGCGCCTGTCCCATGGGCGCTTTAGCCAGGGAGTTCATCCAGAAGCTGAAGGCCGACGGCACGCAGGTGATCATCGATACGGACGCCGGAATCGAGCACTTCGGCAGAGGGGTGGAAGGAGGCTGCGACAACATACTGGTTGTAATCGATCCGAGCTTTGAGTCGGTGCAGCTCTCCGCCAAGATCTCAGAGATGGCGGCCAAAATCAACAAGCCGGTGTTCTTCGTCCTCAACCGCATGAATGAGGACGCTCTGGAGCTGAGAAATCTGGTAGACAAAGAGAAAATCATCGGCATCTTGCCTTTTGATGGAGGTGTCTTTAAGGCCTGCCTGAAGGGCGATAAGGTGCCGGAGATCAAAGAGATGAAAGAGATCGTGGACCGGCTCATGGCAGAGTGACCGGCAATGATCCTGAAGCCTAGCCAGAGGGGCCAGATCATGCCCCTTCCGGTGGTGCTCATCTCGACAGCCTCCCGGGACGGCGTCCGAAATGCCGCCCCCTGGTCATGCGTCACTCCCGTGCTCAGGCCGCTGGATGAGGTGCTAATCGTCTCCTGGCTGAAGAGGGACACCCTGGACAACATCCGCCAGACCGGGGAGTTCGTATTGAATATCCCGCCGGTGGGAATGGAGGACGCTGTGATGATCTGCGCCCGGAATTATCCTCCGGAGGTGGACGAGATGGTGGAAGCGGGCCTTGCTCCACGGCCCTCAAAGGTGGTCAAAGCGGCCGGCATCGAAGGGTGTCTGGCCTGGGCGGAGTGCACCCTGGAGGAGGAGATCGCCAGGGACAGGTATGTTCTCATCATCGGCCGGGTGGTGCATCTGGAGGCGGACGACCGGTTCTTCAGCGAGACTGAGGGGATGGACTACGAAAAAGCCATGCCTCTATGCTCCATGGGCGGGCCGAATGGAATGCAATTCGTCCGCCCGGTCTTCACAGGAAAGAGCGATAAATATGCAACCGGACCGGTCACGCCCCAATGCTGAGCGCGCTTAGAAAGATAGAGGAATGGTGGCAGCTATTATGATAGATTCATGCAAAGACCTCGACTGGAATGAGATCTGGATGAGCCGGATGAAGGGCAACCGGCTGTCGGACCGCAGCCGTGATTGCCCTTCCATCTGGGAGAGCCGGGAGAGCGCTCTGCGCTTCTGGAACCTGTGCCAGGTTAATTCTCACCGAACTGAGGCGGTCATCCGGGGAACGGATATAACCGCAGATTCTCGCATCCTGGACATCGGCTCCGGGCCTGGAACTCTCGCCATTCCCTTCGCCGGCAGGGTCAGGCACGTAACCGCAGTGGAACCGGCGGAGGGGATGCGAAGCGTCATGTGGGAGAAGATGGCAGAGCGCGGCGTCAGCAACATCGATATTGTGCAGAAGCGCTGGGAGGATGTCGATGTGCAGAGGGATTTAGAGCCCCCTTACGACGTGGTGATCGCCTCGTTCTCCCTGGGAATGTCCGACATCCGGGCGGCCATTGAGAAGATGATGCAGGCATCGTCCGGGTACGTCTACCTTTATCACTTCGCCGGGCCGACCTCCTGGGACCGGCAGTGGCATGATCTCTGGCCCAGGCTGCATGGCCGGGAATATCAGCCTGGCCCGAAGAGCGATGTGCTCTACAATGTGCTCTACCAGATGGGCATCTATCCAAATGTCAGCACATTCCCTCTGGTGCACAATCAAAGGTACTCAAATCTTGAGGAGGCTATGCGTACCCTTGCTCCCCCGGCTCAGGCTGAGACCGAGGAGCAGAAGGCGATATTGCGGGAGTATCTACGAGGAGCCATGTTTGAGGAGGGCGGAGAGCTGGCCCTGCCCGGCTCGTCGGTGCGGGTGAAGATGTGGTGGGCGAAGGGAGAAAGAGATGTGAATATTGATGTGATCTCTATTTCGAGTTTTTTCTTTCTCTCATAAATTGTTTTGTATATCTCGACAACTATTTATTCTAGTATCTCTCTGCTATGTTGTTACTTTTAATTAAATAGGTAACACTAAAGCTTACCTGGTGCTAAATATTTAGGAGATAAAAGCAAAATGCCATCCAATGGTAATAATATCCCGATTGCTGGAGCATCCTGCAAAAAAAGGCACTGGCTGATGCGCTACAGAAGCTTCATCCTCGATCCTGGAACGCTCTTTACGCTTGCCAGCGGCCTGCTACTCATTCTGGCCGTAGTCTCCGATCCCGGAGGCCTCTTCTCCCATGCGGATGGCCGGAATGGGGCAGGGGTAATCTATCTGGCCGCCGCCCTGGTGGGCTCCTCCTACATCTGGTGGTCTGCTCTGCAGGGAATCCGGGAGCGTGACTTCACCGCCGACATTCCCGTCTCCATCGCCACAATCGCCGCCATTGCCATTGGTGAGTACTCCGCGGCGGCGGTTGTCGCCGTCCTGCTTCTCGTGGGCGGGCTCTTGGAGGACTTTGTCGCCGCCCGGGCCAGCCAATCCCTGGAGTCACTGGCCAGGCTTCTGCCTGATCGGGTTACAGTGCGCAGGGATGGCCGGGACCTGGCCGTCTGCCTGGAGGATGTTGCAGTAGGCGATCTTCTCCTCGTCCGCTCAGGAGATAGGATCGCCGTGGACGGCCAGGTCGTCTCCGGCTCCGCCTCTGTCAATCAGGCAGCCATCACCGGAGAGAGCCTGGCGGTGGAGAAGAAGGCTGGTGACAGGGTATTCGCCGGAACGCTGAACGAGGTCGGGGCGATCGAGGTGCGCGTCACCAGGATCGGCAGGGAGACGACGCTGGGCCAGATCCATGCTCTGATTGAAGAGGCCCAGGCCAGCAAGCCGCCTATCGAAAGATTGCTGAGCCGCTATGCCAGGATCTATATGCCCACGGCTTTGATCGCCGGAGCCCTTCTCTGGTGGTGGAGCGGGGACGTTATGAGGGCTATTACCATGCTCATAGTCTTCTGCCCCTGTGTGATTGTGCTGGCGACGCCCACCGCTCTTGTGGCCGCCATAGGAAGTGCCGCAATGCGAGGAAGCCTTATTAAAAAGGGGGCAGCGGTGGAGGCTCTATCTCACGTGGATACTGTGATATTCGATAAGACCGGCACGCTGACCGCCGGAAAGCCCAGGCTTATGCAAATAATCCCTCTCGGTGCCGTCTCTCAGGACAGGCTGCTGGAGAGCGCAGCCATTGCGGAAAAGTTCAGCGAGCACCCGCTGGGAAAAGCCATTGTTTCAGCGGCGAAAGACTGCGGCATGAATCTGATGGACCCGGAGCGCTTCGAGGCTCTTCCTGGCCTGGGAATACGGGCCCGGGCAGGAAATGAGGATGTTTTTCTGGGACGTATCGGCAGCCTGGAACGAGAGGGAATTTCCGTCGACCCGTCAGTCCGGGAGAAGGCCCGCATTCTTGAGGCGCAGGGCTGCAGCGTTATCCTGATCGCCATCGTTGGCAGGACGGAAGGATTCCTGGTCTTCGAGGATGAGCTGAGGCAGCAGTCAAAGCCAGTCGTCCAGAAATTGATCGATCTTGGCCTGAATGTGGTGATTGTAACCGGCGACAACCAGTCTGCAACCGAGCGCGTAGCCAGGACCCTGGGTGTGAAGGAGCACTTTTCCGAGAAGATGCCTCAGGAGAAGGTGCAGATCGTAAAGAGACTGCAATCGCTGGGACATAAGGTGGCCTTTGTTGGCGAAGGGGTAAATGACGGCCCGGCGCTGGCACAGGCTGATGTCGGAATTGCCATGGGCATTGCCGGGACTGATGTGGCCATTGAGACTGCAGATGTCGGTCTTCTCTCAGATGATCTCTCCAAGATGCCGCACCTGATCATGGTCTCCCGAAAAGCCATTGCCACCATCAAGCATAACCTGGTATTCTCCCTGGGCGTGCTGGCGATCGCCGTAGCGCTGACCGTTCCAGGAATATTGACGCCGGTGACGGGCGCGATGCTGCACGAGCTGTCTTCCATTCCTGTTATCGCCAACTCCATGAGGCTCATCGCCTATGGGCCGAAGATATGAGTAAATGAAGATACATACGAATTAACAAGTGTTACTGATAGGTTAAAATAACCAATTGAATGACATACTTATATGAGATGTTATCTTAATAATATCAGATCAATCTATGGTTCATAGGAGATTTTAAGATGAAGCGAAATAGCATATTACTAGCTGCCCGGAAGCTCCTTTCCCTGAGGAGCCTTCCCCTGCTGGGCTTTGCCGCCGCCGGACTGCTGCTGATCCTCATCCTCAGTAGCAGCCCTGTGGGCGCGGCAGACACTGTGGATGTTCTCACCATAGCCGATTCCACTGGGGACTGGGGCTTTCCCTCTCCCTACGGCCACTATGCGCGCGGCCCGGGATACGTTCGCATGAGCCTGATCTTCGATACTCTGGTCTGGAAGGACGAAAATGGGTTCGTGCCGGCTCTTGCAGAGAAGTGGGAGTACCTTCCTGATGAGAAGGCCTATCTCTTCCACCTGCGCTCGGGCGTGACCTGGAATGACGGCCAGCCTTTCACTGCCGGGGATGTCGCCTTTACTATGCAGTACATCAAGGACCACCCCTATCAGTGGGTTGATTCGAGCATTGTCGAGGGGGCGGAAGCAATCGACGACAGCACCGTCAAGATCACCCTCAAGAAGGACTATGCGCCTTTCCTGGACCAGGTGGCAGGTACCCTGCCAATCTTGCCCGAGCATATCTACAAGGATGTGAGCGATCCGGCAAACTTCAATGACGATGCCGCCCTGACCGGCACCGGACCATTCAAGCTCGTCAATTACGACAAGACTCAGGGAACATACCTTTACGAGGCCAACGAGAACTACTATCAGGGCTCTCCTCGGGTAAAGCAGATCAAGTTCGTGAAGGTCAGCCTGGAGATGTCGGCTGCGGCTCTTGAGAAGGGAGATGTGGACGCCGCGTCTGTCCCCGGCGAGACGGTGGACGGCCTGAAGGATAAGGGCTTTGTGGTAGTGGATGGCACCCATGACTGGGTGGCCAAGATCATGATAAACCACATGAAGGCTCCCTTCTCCGATGCAAAGTTCCGCCAGGCTCTTTATTATGCCATCGATCGCCATGACCTGGTGGAGACCGGCCTGCGCGGCTACGGCCTGGAAGGCAGCCCCGGCCTTTATGCTTCGGATAATCAGTGGTACAATGCCGATCAAAATGAGTATTCCTTCGATCCGGCAAAGGCCGGCCAGATTCTCGAAGAGCTGGGATACAAGAAGGAGGATGGCAGCTCGTATTATTCCAAGGCAGGCGAGCCTCTATCAATCGAACTCCTGGTCACATCCACCACTGAGAGGCAGGGAGAGCTTGTTGCCAAGCAGCTTGATGGCGCAGGGATCAAGGTCGATCTGCGCAGCGTCGACGCCAAGACGCTGGACAGCCTCGTAGGTGCCTGGCAGTTTGATCTGGCATTGAGCGGTCACGGTGGACTGGGCGGCGATCCGGCCATTCTGAATAAGGTTGTTCTGGATCAAAAGAGCTTCAATAGCGCTCGCTACGATGGAGACAAGACGCTCGATGATCTGCTGGAAGGCCAGTTGGAGGAGATGGACCTGACCAAGAGAAAGGAGCTGGTAGACTCTGCTCAGGAGCTAATCGCCCAGGACCTGCCTGCTCTGCCCCTCTACTACACGGACTCCTTCTGGGCGTCCGATAACAAGGTCAGCTACTACTACACCTATGGCGGTGTGGGAAGCGGAGTTCCCATAGCTCTGAACAAGATGATCTTCGTTTGAAGACAAAAAGACGGCTGCGGTGTATGGGCCGCAGCTCTAGTTTTATAATTAATATTTTTTATACTTTATATTATTTTGTAATTCTATTTTATACTTATATTTTAAGTTTCTTAAAATCTCGTGCGAAAGAGTCTTAAATGATCAACCTAAAACTCATAATATTATTACTTCATTTGATTTGATCCATGAATTTATCACCAAATAGATTGGAGACGAAGATGTTCGCGAAAGAAAGAGGTTCCATCTCAATTCATCCGATCGGAGTAATTCATACTCCTTATTCCCGAAGAGAGGAGATCCCCCGTCAAGGCAGGCTTTCTTCAGAGCTATGCGAGATCGAGCTGTATCCCGAGTTTGCGCCTGCCCTCAAGGACATCGAGCAGTGCACGCACCTCTTCGTCATCTTCTGGCTGCATCAGGCGGATCGCAGCCGCCTGACGGCCATCCCGAAACAGGATGGCAGAGAGCATGGAGTCTTTGCCACTCGCTCGCCTAACCGCCCCAATCCCCTGGCACTGGACGTGGTAGACCTCCTTGATGTCGAAGGCAGCCGCCTGACGGTAAGGGGCATGGATGCCCTGGATGGTTCCCTGCTGCTTGACATAAAGCCCTACTCGGCGGGGATTGATTGCATCCCCCAGGCTCGTATCGCCTGGCAGGAAGATGGAGCAACTGCAAGTGATTGAGCTGTGGTTGGGTGTAATGATGCCACTTTCCGGCCAAGGTGACGGATATGGTGCAGCCAAGGAATGAATCTGAGTGCAAGAAGGGAAATCCCCGAGAGGCAGAATGTGGCATCTCAATGGAGAGACGCGGGGGCAGAGGGCATTCTTTCTGGAGAGCAAAGGCAAGTAGAGCAAATGCATTGAGAGCTAAAACATGGATGGCAAAAGCATGGAGCGGAAATGCAGCTCGCTATCTTCCGGCAAGGCTTCAGAGTTATCTCATCGCCCTGGCCGCCATCTTCTCCCTGAACTTCATCCTTCCCAGGCTCATGCCAAGCGATCCCCTACATGCCATCTATGGCGATGTCGCCCTGGTGGCGATGAGCGACGAGATGCAGGCCCATCTGATCCGGCAGCTTTCCCTGGACAAATCCTGGTGGGATCAAATGCAAGCATATCTTCTGGGCCTTTTGCACGGCGACCTCGGTTTTTCCTACTACTACAGAGACCAGGTCTCTCAGGTAATATTGGGTGCTATGCCCTGGACGATTCTTCTCGCCGGCCTCTCCCTGATCATCGCCACGCTGATCGGCATCATTCTGGGAATAGAATCCGGCTATAATCGCGGCTCATCTCTTGACCGGGGCCTGGTTGCTTCCCTCATGTTCTTGAGCGGCTTTCCCGATTTCTTTATCGGCGTTCTGCTTCTTCTCATATTTGCAGTAAGCCTGGATGTGCTGCCCCTCTCCGGAGCGACCTCTGCCTATGCCGGATACCAGGGGCTGTCCTATGTCATCGATGTTCTGAGACATTTGGCCCTACCCCTGGCCGCCATGGTCCTGGTGCAGCTGGGTGATGTCTTCCTTCTGACAAGAAATACCGTCGTCACCTTGCTTGGGGAGTCATTCATCCTCACCGCCCGGGCAAAGGGCTGTCCGGAGTGGCTCATAAAATATGCTCATGCCGGCAGAAACTCCCTGCTTCCGGTGACCACCGCCACAGGCATGCGAATACCCCATCTGATCACCCGAGTGCTCTTCATCGAGATAGTCTTCTCTTATCCGGGCATCGGCTCGCTCCTCAACACTGCAATCTCCACCCGAGACTACCCACTTATTCAAGGGGTCCTCCTGGTGGTCACCCTGATCGTTCTGAGCGTTAATCTTCTGGTGGACCTTCTCTACATGAGGCTTGATCCGAGGGTGAGATATGCACATTGATCCCCTGGCAGAGATCCGCCAGGATCCGCTGGCGAGAATTGGTTTGATAATTCTGGCGACGATTTCCCTTATGGCTCTCTTTGCGCCCCTGCTATCGAGCTATTCGCCGAACGATTACACCGGCAAGATCTTCAGTCCGCCGGATATGGATCATCCGCTGGGGACGGACTCAGTCGGCCAGGACATTTGGGTGAGGCTTCTTTACGGGGCCAGGACATCGCTCGTAGTGGCCGGGGCAGTGGCCATCATCTGCTCTACCCTGAGCTTGCTGATTGGGGCCACGGCTGCGCTCATTGGTGGATTTTATGAGCGCTTTTGCATGAGGGCTATCGATGCCGTGACCTCTCTTCCCACAATCGTGGTCATGATTCTCGTGGCAGCATACCTGCGGCCCAGTCTCATGCTCCTGATATTGCTCATTTCCGCTCTTTCCTGGCCTACCGGTGCCAGGATCGTCCGCTCCCAGGTTCTCACTCTCAAGGAGAGGGCGCACATCACTGCCGCCCGGACCTTTGGAGCCGGAAAGAGGCATATCATCACCACTCACATCCTGCCGGAGCTCTCACCCATTGTCTCATCCATGATGATGATGGATGCGAGACGCGCGGTCTTCATGGAAGCAGGCCTTGCCTTTCTGGGTGTATCCGATCCGATGGTGATCAGCTGGGGAAAGATGATGCATCAGGCCATGGCATTCACCTATCTCGATGTCTGGCAGTGGTGGCTGGTTCCAACGGGATTTGCCCTCTCAGCCACGCTGATCGGCATCAGTTTTCTATCCTTCAGCCTGGAGGCGGCGATGGACCCGAGGCTGAGAAAGGGCAATGTGAGGTCGTGACTACATTATGCTTTCAATCAAGGACCTGTCGGTCTCTTTCGGCAAGAAGCAGATTCTGAGGGGCATTGACCTCTCTTTAGAGCGGGGTGAGTGCCTTGCCATCATAGGC
>JAQVZT010000133.1 GCA_028708055.1 Methanothrix sp. | reverse complement strand
CAAGGTTCTTCAAGACCAAGAGCCACCTTGAACAGTTCTTCTTGAGAGATTGACACATGAATTTATTTGATGCATGGCTATGATAAATTTTATCCCTTACCCACAGGAAATAGCGAAGAGCCAATAAGCATGACATCATCGTCGCAAATACTGGGCGTGCTTACGGCGATGGCCAGAACATCATGTCCATTTCTACGCAACAGTTCGATGGCCAGTATGGGTATATTTTCGTCAGCTAGAAGCCGCATTAATGCCATCCTGCAAAATGGTATTGGGATAGACACGTTCCGATTTCATCAAGGAGCTGGCGTAGCAAAGGCAGGCCTGAATATCTTCGGGAGTTAATTTAGGGTAGTTCTGGAGTATCTCGGACTCTTTCCAGCCATTAGCTAGGAGGTCAATGACGAATTCAACCGCCAGGCGCGTGCCTTTTACTATGGGTTTTCCCGCTAGGATTTTGGGGTCCAGAGATATGCGGTCTTGCCAATTGATCATAGATCATATTATGCAGACTATTATGATATATTTTCTGCGGGCAGAGGGCAACTGAGAGGCTGCATCGAGCGACCGGCTCCCGATCGCATGCCTGCTCCCGCCTGCCAGCCCGAAGTCGGCCCCGCCCACTCGCGCGCGAGCGGTCCCGCTCGTGGGGTACCCGCTAATGCATTTGCCAGCAACTTGTCGCATTCCGAAATAAGAGTTAAATCCTTTCAGTGCACATTACCAAATGCTATGTTTGCAGAATACATTCAAGCGGCCTTGAGGCATGCCAAATACGAAGTCCTGGAAGACGACACATACATGGCTACCGTAGAAGGTCTCCGGGGCGTCATTGCCGTAGGAGATACAATCGAAGAATGCCGGGATGACCTAATTGGTGCCATTGAAGGCTGGGTGGCATTGGGTCTGCGCCTGGGACATACAATCCCTGTGATCGACGGCTATGGCATAAACGTTTCATTGGAGCCGGTGCCGGTTGTCGAATAAGCTCGTGCCCGTCTCTCGACGTGAGCTAATTCGGAGATTGGGCAGCCTCGGATTTTGCGGACCCTGTGCCGGTTCCGGTCACGATTTTATGGTTAAAGGAGGCATTCGAGTTACAATCCCCAATACGCATCAAGGAAAAGATATTGGAGTGAGGCTTCTGGCGCAGGTTCTGAAAGAAGCTGGGATCGAAAGAAAAGAATGGCTCCAGGAAAAATGAGACTGCAAAAGCTGCATGCTTTTACTGAATGCGGCAGGCTTTGCGTGCCTACATCCCCTGGCGATGACGCTGGTGCAATCAAGGTCATCCTTGCCTGCAATCTCAACTGCCTTGCATGATTTGTGCCATGCTCCTTCCCTCAGGCCTGTTGCCGCCAGCCCGGAGCCGACCGGCCACCGCACCCGCGCGCGAGCGAGCCCGGTCGGGCGTGCGAGATCGATGTCATGATTCCGGCAGATTGCGGTAATTCCAAACAGAATGCTAAAGCAGCAATAAAAACTCGTCTACCGATAGACCGGTTTGCCTGATGATAGCCCTCAATGTCCCCCGATCAATCTCTCTGTGATCGGGGACGACTACCTGGGCAAAGGGATCATCTCACCTCAGGATCACATGGCTGCTCTCGCGTCTCTTGACATAAGACCTCGCTTTTTCAAGAGCAGCTATGCATTCTTTTCCCGAGACAATTGGCAGCTTATTCATACCACTGCCACTAGAACATCGAAGTGGTCAACAGGCACAAGAAGGCCATCCTCTTTTAGGGCGGCAATGTAACCATCAATTGCCTCCCTGATATTCGTAAGAGCTTCCTCTCTGGTCTTTCCCTGGCTAATGCAGCCTGGAAGGCTTGGGACTTCTGCTACCCAGTAGCCATCTTCTCCGGGAGTGAGAATCACCTGTCTCATAGCTAGCTTGATGGCGGCATCAAATAAATATTTGCGCTTGAGGGCGAACGATTGCGCTCTCCCGTGAGCCTGACAAAGACGGCTGCATGCCTGCTGCCGCCTGCCCTGGGCAGCCCGGCCACCGCACCTGCGCGCGAGCGGGCCCGTCAGGATGGGCGTTTGGTCCGGAGTAGATTTTCGTGGCAGATAATTTTATTATAACCAGAACCAGGGATTATTTCCTTTCTCTGTGCGCATGAATGGCTGCATGAGTACACAGAAGACGGTCAATTTGCTGCTAGTTCGTCATGCATTTCGGAAGTGCCCTGTGATATCCATCTGTTTCCCGATTTAATTAAATTTATTTGCTTTAAGACAAATTATATTGTATAAAAATTTGGGTTCGCCTAGAATTGAAGCATTATCAATCCGTTCGAATACGGATAAGTTCCCTTCGCACCAAAAGATTTAAGTAAAATGAATTTTAGTTAAAGCAAATTAAATGGATCAATACTCCATGCGTCCATTCAAATCAGGAGGTGAGAGCAAGACGATTATCCTGTTCTCACTTCCATCTCCCAATTAAAAAAATAGTCAGCAGAGGATGGCAAAATGGCAAACGGGAATTTCTCTCTGAATAAGGAGGACATCAACGAGGATTTCAGATTACCAGGTGCAGAACCAGGAACAGGTCGTTCTTTAAGGTGAAAATCGAGATGTGTTTATCAAACATATCTCAATTGAGGATTGCTCAGCCATTGGGTCAGGAGTTTGCCAGGCTCGTTTTGCAGCTGTTCGACCTTTCCCGATCGGCGCTCTGGTAATTGTGGCTACTGTAGCCCTCAGAAAAGCTGGCAGAGATCTGGATATCATATTCGGAGCAGGGGACGCATCGGTTGAGGCTGCATTTTCACGGTATAGACTCTGTGATCGTCAGTGTGGACTGGCAGATTCCCAGAATCCTCAAGCGCCTTGAGTCTGACGGATTGATGTACGAGCTGATTGACCTGCCATTTGATAATGAGACGCGCTTTCCGGAGGCAGAGGACTTTGCGGCAGGGCGATCGCGTTTGATTACGCGGCCAGTTCATTTTTCTTATAGGTATTGACTTTTGGCAGAATCATCGCGTTTTAATTCAGATCGCGATATCACACAGTCCGGGCCTATCCCCATTTGGAACCAGAACATAAACCTTTTCGTTAAGCTTGACCTCTACTCTGCTGCCTACCGGAGTTGCATCATAATCATGGGTGACAAGGAAGAATGCCAGATCCTGGGAGTCAATATTTCGATCGTCAAAGGAAGTTAGAAGATTCTTAAGATCCGTTAGATTTTCTGTTTTGCCTGCTGATATTGCCGGAACCAATGATGCTGCAATTATGCAGATTGCCATAAATGCCTTTAGCCGCCTCATGAACTGTCACTTATCCTGAAAGAGATATATAGACGATTTAGAAAAGAGTATCAGCCCTGATAAGTCCAGAAATGTTCAATTTTGATCAAGAATTGCTCAAAGAAATATCAGAGGATGGCTGTCTTCCTTTTCCGCATACCTGGCCGCTATCGTCCTGGCGGGCATTGGTGGCGATCGATGTATCATCCCAGAATGGTTTGAGCAGCAATGATCCGGCAATCGAATGAACTGGCGGAGGATGCTGGGATATTTGGCGGCCTGTCCGGGCTGGACAAATCTGATGAATCTTCTTTTCCATTTCATTCGTTCATTCTCCCGCGAGAGCTACATCGAAAGCGGGGCGGTTGTCCAGTCGCTCCGCAGGCGCGGGCATATGCGCATGTGCGCCGCCTGCCGGAATAAGATTTATTGATTTATCCTCATCTCGATTCCATCCCGCGCCCTCGGGCAGCCGCCGCCGTCCCCGCCCCGGAAGCGCTTCTTGCTGCTACGCTGAGGCGGGCTATTCCCGGGGAGCCTCAGACGCCATGATGATCCCTCGGCCTGCGGTCATGGAGAACATTTATATCCTGGTTCAGCTGCTACGTGAAGCTTCAGATGAGGTCAACTTGTGCTGTGAGATAAATCGGTTAGCATGAGGCTTGAGATTCCTTGGGAGATAATATCGGCAAGCAGCGTGGGAAGATTGAAGCATCTGTCCCATCCTTGCCCGGCCTGGGGTCCGTTGCGGACCGCTTTTGTATTTTTAGAGACTATTTTGCTTTGGCCAGCAGTCACGCCCAACGTCAGGCAAGGCCAGGCGCTGGCAAAGCACACGAGCAAATTCCCAAACGGGCGGCAAAACGGATGAATTCCGTTTGGGCAAAGGCCGCTGCTCTTCTCTGAGAGCCCCAAACTGCACATAAAATTTTTGAGGAGAGCCAAATGAAATATCCTATCGTCCTTGATGTCATCGGCACCGTGCTCAAGATCATGGGCCTGCTGCTTTTTGTGCCGGGATTGGTATCCGCTTACTATCATGAGACCGGTGGAGTAGTCGCCTTCGCCCTGACCTCGCTCTTATCGATAGGATCCGGCATGATCATGAGTCACTGGGGAAAGAAGGGCGAGGTGGGAAATAAGGAAGCCTTCGCCGCGGTCTCTTTGGGCTGGCTTGCCGCCACCTTCTTCGGCTCTTTGCCATTCACATTTATGGGCCTCAGCCTGCTCGATTCCCTCTTTGAATCGATATCCGGCTTCTCTGCAACCGGAGCGACAATTCTGGTCGAGTCAAACTCCCAGGGCTATTACATTCTGAACTCCACCCTGGTCAATGGCAGCATCTGCACTGCTCTTGTAAATGACCTCTCCCTCGTCCTGAATGCTTACGGCATCGCCTGGAAGGCTGCTGGCGTCGGCACCTTCTACGGCCTGCTCTTCTGGCGCTCCTTCCAGCAGCTCATCGGAGGATTGGGGATAATCCTGATGGTGGTGGCCATCTTTCCCCAGCTGCGCGTCGCTGGCCGCCAGCTCTACCGGGCGGAGACCGTGGGCCCTAGCAAGGATACCATCACCCCACGAGCCACAGCCACAGCCAGAATCCTCTGGAAGGTCTACCTGCTCCTCAACGGCCTGGAGATCATCCTGCTTTATGCATCTGGAATGCCCTTCTACGACGCGGTCTGCACCGCTTTTTCTACCCTTGCCACAGGCGGCTTCTCTCCCCAGGCATCCAGCCTCGTGGCCTATAACAGCCCTCTTATCGAGGCAATCGTAGCCGTCTTTATCATCCTCGGCATGTCCAGCTTCACCCTGCACTACAGAGTCCTGACCTCTGACCGGCTCGCCTGGCTGAAGGACGAGGAGTTCCGTTTCATGATCGCCATCCTGGCCACGACCACGGCGGTGCTGATCTTCTTCGGCGGAATAGATGGCGGGCTCTTGGAGCGCTTCCGGTTCGCAGCCTTCCAGGTCATCTCCTTCATGGGAACCTGCGGTTTTGTCAATTCCCTGGACTACGATAAATGGTCAACTGCCGCCAAACTGGCCCTGATCATGGTCATGCTCATTGGGGGATGCATCGGCTCGACAGCTGGCGGCATAAAGGTGGGAAGGCTTCTCGTAGACTGCAAGTATGCCTATTATGAGCTGTTTCATATGCTCCATCCCCATGCTCTCATGTCGGTCCGCCTGGGTGAGACAAGAGTGCAGGAGGGCGTCCTGCGGCCCATGCTCTTCTACTCTTTCTTCTACCTGGCAGTGTGGCTGGCTCTATCCTTGGGGCTGGCCATGGTCAGCAGCATGGACCCGCGAGTGGATTTACAGGTCGTGGCGTCGGCTATCGCCTCCTGCATGGGCGGCGTGGGACCGGGATTTGGCATTATAGCCTTTGACTGGTCGCAGATGGGTCAGGCCGGCAAGATGATAGGCTTTTTCGCTATGTATATCGGTCGATTGGAGCTTCTGCCCATATTCCTATTATTTATACCTGAATTATGGAGGAAATAAGATGCGTATCCTGATTACCGGAGCTGGCGAGGTCGGATATCTCATAGCCAGCGAGCTTTATGCCGATCATGACGTTACTGTCATAGACAGAGATCCTGTCGCTTGTGCTCGTTTGCAGGATATGGATGTGAAAGTCCTGCAGGGCAATTCCGCCAACGCCCGTCTCCTCTTGGAGGCAGGCATCAAGAAAGCGGATATAGTAGTAGCCGTCACAGGCAATGATGAAGTAAATGTGATTACCTGCATCATAGCCAGCCATCTCGGCGTCCGCCAGACCATCGCCAGGGTGAGCAACCCGGAGTATATCGACCAGCCGGTCCAGGATAGAAAAGAGATCGGCATAAGCTATATGATCTGTCCTGAGCTGGCTATGGCCGAGGACATGGCAAGAGCCCTCTTTTTCTCATCCCTGCTAATGAACCGTGAGCTTGCCAGAGGACTAGTCGAGCTGATCGAATTCAAAGTGACGGAAGAGATGAACATACTGGGGCCAATCGAAGATGTCATCCTGCCTGAAAACTGTAAAATCGTGGCCATTAACCGGGCCGGTGAGATCTTCATTCCCAAGAAGGGAGATGCCGTCAAGCTCAATGATCACCTTATGCTGCTCTGTGACTCCAAATCTCTCCCTGACCTGAGACAGATGCTGCACGAGTCTTCGAGCTCTCCCAAAGTTATGATCGTCGGCGGAGGAATGGTCGGTTTTTATCTTGCCAAGAGGCTGGAGAAGATGGGTGTAGATGTCAAGCTCATCGAGCAGAATGCAGAACGATGCAGCGAGATCGCGGATAAGCTATCCGATACCATGATCCTGAATGGCGACGGCTCGGATCTTTCCCTTCTCCGCGAGGAGGAGGCAGGCAAGATGGGTGTGGTCTTCGCCGTGACCGGTCAGGACGATAAAAACCTCCTCTGCTCTCTGCTGGTAAAACAGCTGGGAGCAAATAAGATCCTCTCCCGCGTCAACAGAAGCGTCTACATCAAGCTCTTTGAGATGGTAGGAGTAGACAGGGCAGTGAGCCCCGGCCAGGTTACCGCAGATGCAGTACTGCAGAGGGTAATTGGCGGAGAAGAGGTTATCACTCTGAGCGACGAGAGGATGGAGCTTGTGGATTTCATAGCCCGGCCAGGAGCTAAGATTGTGGGCAAGACCATATCTAAAGAGCTGCCCAAGGACTCGCTGGTCGGATTGGTTATCAGAAACGGCACCCCAATGGTTCCGGCTGATGATTTCAAGGCAGCAGCAGGCGACCGCATCTTTGTGATGTCCATGCCAGCGGTGGTCTCCAAGGTCAAGAAGCTCTTCGTATCCTAATTGAAATATTTTTGTAATTTGATAATTTGAAACAGCTATCGGAAGCACATCTTTTTTATAGAATGAACCGTGTCTAATCTGGCCTAGC
>JAQVZT010000132.1 GCA_028708055.1 Methanothrix sp. | reverse complement strand
GTATCTCAGCCCGGTCTCCAATGGCCAGATGGGTCAGAACCCACTCGGCGCTCCCGGATGTCTGCGACTGCGGCCTGAGAGATGAGTTGATGTAGACCGCTCCGGGCGGAAACAGGTCTTTCACATAAACCGGTCCCAGAGATCTGTTTCCATCGTTTTCCAGATCGATGGTGTAGTCCGCAATATCTTTGGTCTTCTCCACCATATTCTCGACCACCGTCTTCTGGGTTACCACCCCGGTCTTGGTCAGGTTCAGATGAGGCCAATCGTACTTGGATACTCCCCCTAAGAGGACCTTCCTCTTGATTGAGTAATTGCCGGCGTAAGTCTGATCCAAGTCGACCTTGTCTTTCAGTACTGTTCTGTACCTGGCCTGGCCTGAGAACTGCGCAGAGCTGTCCATCTCATTCAGGCCCCGGGCGATAGTCTCCCCCTTGAGCTGGGTCAGGCTGGAGTACTCTTCGCTGATGAGACTGCTGTTTTTGACCCTGGACCGCACTCCCGCCGTCCACTTCATCGACCGGTTCAAAGATAGGTCGTCTGTGATGGTCTGGTTTTCTGGTCTGTAGATGAGGCTCAGATTACTGGCGATGTAGTTGGTGTAGCTTCGGATCACCTCATCCGACTGATAGGACCCGGTGCCGGACTCATGGGACCTTTGGCTGTCCTTGATCCGCCGGTCAACAGCCACAAAACCGGCCCCTGAAGCAGACCGGTCGGATGAAACGCCCGAGCCGTACTCGTCGGTCTTCCCCATGACCCGGAAGCTTCCGGCGTAATCCTCCTGGGAATTGAAGATTGGCGAGTCCTTGGGGCCTGCGCCGGGGGTCGGCTTTTTAAGAAATCCGATATGGCCCATGCCGGAAAACTCCGACTCGACCTCCATCACCGACTCGTTCTGGTCGAGCTTCATCCGGCTCTCCCGGTCGATGCTGGTGGCATACCGGTAGGATTCACGCATCGAGGCCCCAGTCGCCTGGTTCTTCGCCCGCGCTTCTTCTGTCCAGCGGGACGAGCAGGTCACAGTCCGGTTCCTGTAAAGCGCCAGCGCGGTAGAACCGTGTTCCGCCGACACATTCTTTTTCATCTCGATTGACTTGTTCTCTGTCAGAATCTTGACCGTCTCGTCGCTCTCGTAAGAGCCGATGCCATGCTCCCGGCTCGATAGACTGGTGCCGGGATCATTGATTGAAACGGCAGCACAGTTGCTGTAGCTGCCCACGGTGAAGTTGTTCAGATAGAAGACGGCCTTAACGCAGTTTATGAGCAGGTATGACGGTGGAGCGGTGGAGTAGTCATTGGCAACGTTGACAAAACCCTCGCCCTCTACCCTTGAGCCCATGTGGAACTTGAAATCCTGCCTCTTGGGCGTCCTCACTACCAGGGTGATCTCCCGGCAGTCGCCAAAGCCCACGCCATCAAAACGCCACCGACCGTCGCTGTTCGGTGCTGGCGAGACGGATACCAACTCCACCGGCCTCTCGAAGGTGTCCTCGACCACCACGTCTGTCGAGGCGAGGCTAAAATTGTTGCATACTCTGATGGTGTAGGTGATATTCTCGCCGGGCTTGGCAGTCTTGCGATCGGGAACTTTGGAGATGGCTCCATCGCTATAGCCTAAATCATAGTTTTCTATGGGCTTTATCAGGGGATACCTGTCCTGCTCTGATCCACCGCCTGAGATGCTGTAAGGCTCAGTTCCGATACCATCGTGATCAGAGGGTTCATCAATACCGTCACCGTCATCATCGCTTCCGGCATAGTCAGACCAGTAGTTTCCCATGTAGTTGGTGAAGGTGTGCCGTTGTACCGGTAAGTTATAGGAGCGGGAGAACTCCAGCGATTGGTGCCGGAAGAATTTCCCGAGTTCTCGAAGTTGTTAAAATAGATGACGTTGCCGCTTGATGACCCCAGGCTGATGCCTATTATTGCATTATTTTCAACTCTGTTGCCTGTAATGGTGTTGCCGCTGGCGGATACGAGAATGATCCCGGATCCATTGTTATTTCTGATAATATTATCCCTTACGACGTTGCCATTCGAGGCTATTATGATTCCTGCATCATCTGGATTATCACCGGAATTTTCCAAGATCAAGCTCTCGATGACGCAACCATCTGCGTTCAGGGCCATCGGAGTGCCGTAGTAGGTTCCGGAGCCACTGGGCGGACATAGGATAGGCAAACCATTGCCGATATCCACACCGCGTAAGGTGAGCTGCCGATCGACAATTACATTTTCCTGATAAAGTTTTTCTTTGTTTTCATTGCCGTCCCAGCCATGCAATTCAATTATGTCGCCAGGTTTGGACCTGCCGATTGCCTGTTGGGCGGTCAAATCTCCGGGTCCACCAGATCCAGGGGGAATGATGGAAAGAAGATTTCCGGTCGTCTCCCCAGACACTGCTGAAGGTGGCGGGACCACGTAGATCACATCCTGAGAGAACTCCGCCTCTTCGGTGAGCATCACCCTCTGAATCAGCGCTTCCAGGACTTCGGCATCCTCATCGGTCAGGCTGTACTCCCTCGATAGAACACCGGTGGCCCTTGCGTGGTTTGTGATGTTCCCGATGGCGGTGCCGCTTATCCTGGCGGTCAGCTCCAGATGCTTTGACTCGCCGACTGTCAGCGATCCAATGTCCCAGGTGACATTACTTCCCTGAACGGTCCCGCTCCGGTTATCTCCAAGATACTCAAGACCATCGGGGAGCAGATCCTGGACTGCGACGCGGTCGAACTCGATATCACCGATGTTTGCGACCTTGATTGTGAACTTGACGACGGTTCCTGGCTCGCCAGAGCTGACGTTTGCGACCTTGTCCACAATGATATCGGGCCGAAGGCCGGTTATGATCAGGGGCGAGTCGTCCCGTTCGTGCTCGAAGAGATGAGGAACATCCCCGATTCCATTGTCATTGAGATCCGGATCATGGTAGCCGGACCAGTAGTTGCCCAGGCGATCGGTGAGGGTTCTGCCTTTGTACCGGTAGGTTATGGGATCTGTTGAGCTCCACTGATTGGTGGAGTTTGAGGAAATTACATTTGCTCCATTGTCTTTGAAGACATTGAGAAATAGAACGTTATTGGAGGAATTGAAGAGACCGATGCCACGGAGGTTGCCGCTAAATTCAATATGTGTGATTATGTTATGGCTTGAGTTTTCGAGAATAATTCCGTACCCATTATTGTCTTTTACAAGATTGTCCCGGATAACATTGCGGTCTGAAATCACCCGGATCCCGGCGTTAATGTCTTTGCCGGAGTTTGTGAACACAAAACCCTCCAGGACAGACCCGGAGGAGCTTAATAAAATAGCGCTGCCCTTGCCACCGCAGTCCACCACCGGCTTTCCTTCGCCGGTATCGACTCCCAGCAGGATTATCGGCTTGCTCACGATTACGTTCTCATGATAAGTTCCGCTATGAACCTCGATAACGTCGCCGGGGCTGGCCGCATCGATGGCGCCCTGGATGCTGCCGCCCAAACCCAGGGTTATGGTGGCCCCATGCGCAGATCCGCAGACGCAGATGATTGCAACCAAAGCCCACTGCAAGAGAAATTTATACAGATATGCCCGCCTGCCAGCAATTACCTTCTCGAAAACATTCATCGGCAATAATCATTTAGTTCAAACTAATTAAACGTTTTCGTAACAAACAGCACAATTGAATCGGCATGTGACGGAAATTGTGAATATTTCCTGGGAATATTTCGGCGATATGGGATATATGCACACTGATTCATATTATCGATCCAACTAATAAATTAGATACATTTGAGCAAGACCGATCCTCGACAGGATTCTGCACCATTGATTCTGCACCATTATACGACCCCGAACAAAGATTGTGGTTATTGTCATATTAATTGAGAACTAAAATAATAGTAACTGCCAGCCCCAATGAAGACTATTCTCCCCAAAGGAAATGAACTGAGGGCGATTACCCTCCGCAGTCATTTCATGCTACACATTCTGAAAGATCCTGTGAATAATCTGCCCTACAGCGTCATAGAATTGCTCAACGGTCGAGGCTTTTAGCCGCTCGCCGCCCGAATGGGGATCGACAATGGTTGGACCGATGGAGATGCAGTCTATATCGCTGCCGTATTTGTCCACGACCTGGCTGCATTCCAGGCCGGCATGAATCACTGTCGCGTCATATCCGGGATATTTGCTTCCGTAAACCTCTTTTGCTATTGCCAGAAGCGAGGAGCTCTCGTTCGGCTGCCAGGCGGGATAGCCATCGGTAAACGCTACCGCATAATCAAAGCAGGCGCCAATGTTTTCCTGAATATTCTGCAGGGCCTTCATGTGAGCACCATTGGAGCTGCGGTTTGATCCTCTGATTACCGCTACGTCATTTCTTATCTTAATATTGGCGAGGTTGCTCGATGTCTCGACCAGCTTGACGTTTTCCGGAATCATCCGGAAGACGCCGTGAGGTATCCGGCAGAGAAGGCAAAGAAGAGCATCCGTAGATGCCAGGCTCAGAGGCTCCGCCTCCGTCGCCCCCTGCCAGCAGACCAGCCAG
Source organism: Methanothrix sp. (assembly GCA_028708055.1). GTDB lineage: Archaea > Halobacteriota > Methanosarcinia > Methanotrichales > Methanotrichaceae > Methanothrix. The sequence continues at coordinate 2,648 of JAQVZT010000132.1, read as the reverse complement.
CCGAATTTGTCCTCCTCCGGCTGATAGAGAGCTTTCAGTGCATCACATTGAGAGGCCAGACAATTCTCAAAGCTCTCCTTCCTGGCCTCTGGAATGGCAATGACTGCACTCGCGCTGCTGGGAATGGAGTTCATCTTGGCCTGTTCGTCTCTCTGCATGGAAATGAGGCGAAGATCGAAGCTGGATGCCCCACCATCATCCCGGCAAGCAATCCGCTCATCGAGGTTGATGAGAATTTCCGCCAGGCCTTTGATGGCATTGAGCCGACCCTTATTGATGTCAACCCCCGAGTGTCCCCCGCGAAGGCCGGAGAGAGAGACTTTCAGGACGGTGAAATCCTTTTCCATTTCCGACCGATCAACATTTCCCGTGAATGAAAAATCGCAGCCGCCAGCGCACCCGTAAAATATAGTCGTCACATTCTCCGCATCAAGGTTGATGTACTTCCTGCCCAAGAGCAGGCTCTTATCGAAATGCTCTGCTCCACCCATATCATTTTCTTCCTGGACGGTGAAGAAGCACTCCAGAGGATACTCTTGCAGGGCTTCGTCTTCCAGGAGGGCAAGAGCAGTTGCCACGCCTATCCCATCATCTGCGCCGAGTGTGGTCCCCCTCCTCGGATCGGTAGTGCTCTCCCGATCCCCGGCCTTTATCCATTTCTCTCCATTAATATCGTAGTTGAAGACATTCAGGGGAAAGATATCATTTTTCGGGAAGCATACCATATCCATGTGCGCTTGGAGTGTAACGTATGGTGCCTTGGAGTAGACTCCCGACCCTTTTCTGCGGGCAACGATAACCCGCTTGCCGGCATCCGTCGCTTTCTGCTCGTAAAAAAATGGCTTCTCGACATTTTTGATCTTATCGATGCACCCGGCCACATACTCCCGCACCTCATCCTCATTGCCATCCTCGGGATGAGCCTCATCGCGAGATGGGTGTTTTAATGTAGTTATCTTCAAGAAGTGGTCGCAGACTGCTTTTGGCTTGAAGTAGTCACCCGTACCTGACATAATTCATCACACCTGAATGCAATATAGTTATGCAGTTTTTTAGCGACATCTACATAAACTTTACTTAAATCTTGCTTCAATCATCTCATTGACCAATGATATTGCTGGCATGCGAGGTCCGTAGGAATGCAAGAAGGCCGATACTATTTCTATTTTTAGAAATTAGTTCCTCTGACAATCGCCTGAATTACGCCCATAAAGATCTCGAAGACCCATCTCATAGTCGGTCTTTGCGTTGGCTTATTGAGCTGATTGGGAACACTTTGTCCTGTCTCCTTGAGTTTCTCTCTAAGCCTCCATTCGGCAAAGGAGTAAATGAGAAGACTGAGAACCATAATCATGCATAGTGATTCTATTCGTTCTTCCTTCTTGAGATAGACTTCGGAGACATGAAAGCATTTGTCTTTCAAGAATCGAAATCCGTGTTCAACCGTTTGCTGTCCTTTATAATATTTGAGCATGAGTTCCGGGTCCAAATTGACATCATTGCTGGCCAAAACAAACCGCCCAAATCTTTTGCTCTCTTCGGCTAGAACGTCTTCATCGATCTCGATTCTTCCTTCAATTTTGAAGCGCTGGTTTATCGGCTCATTCTTCTTTGGCCTCCCTCGCCTCTTCTCAACTTTTTGTGTTACAGGTATTATCTGAATGTCCTTCAGATCGTGATACGGGAGTTTTGAAGCCCAAATCTTAGCCTCATTTTCGGCATCTGGCACACAAGCGAACTTCTTGCCCATGAGTTTCTTGAGCTCTTTTTCAGCTTTAGCAGTCTCCTTTTGAAGCATCCTCCTAAAGGTCTGCTCGTTCCTTGTTTTCATCTCTTCAGACCAAACAACTACGGCTCGCTGAGGTATGCCACCGTAATTTAAGTCAGTTACATGGAAAGCATATCTGGGATCTGTCGAAGGAGAAAAATCCAGGTCCGCGTTAAGCAGCTTATCAATATCCCCGACAGTTGCGGGTACATGCGTGATCCACTTCGTGTCCGCTCCAAGGAGAACGATATTGTTTTCCGTATACATTGCGCTATCTGCGACCCAATAGGCTTTGTCATCAAAATCAAGTGCTTGCTGCGCTTTTTGAATCATGTAGATTATGCTGTTCTTATCGGATTCGTTTCCGGAAAAAGCCTTGGTAAAAAGCGGCAATCCTACCTGATTTGTAACCAGCCCCAGAACGAATCGCTTTAAATCCGTCCTTCCGTCTTTGGCATGACCAAAAGCTATCCTGATTGAATCCGTAGCGTCAGGTGCATCATTTTCATATTTGCCAGATACGCTGAAGTTCGTAGTATCGACATGGATGAGTTGTGTTCCCAATGAAAATTGTCCCATTGCGTGCAAAGCGATTTGATTAAACAGCTCTGTTGCACCGTATTTGTAAATTGCGTCAAGAGTCCTGCCAACAACATCATCATTGAGATCACATGGATCGATGCCTTCACCGAGTAGTTTTTCTGTCGGGAGAGTCATAAAAAAATTTGGAAATAAATATAATCGCTGATGGGTGAATCCCAGGCCGTTAAGGATCATGGCTTTTATTATGGTCGAGTGAGGAAGATTTTTTGAGCCCTGTTTTGGCATGACCTCGTCAATCACTTCACCGATCTTCAGAGTATCGAAAATGCCGGCTACT
>JAQVZT010000131.1 GCA_028708055.1 Methanothrix sp. | reverse complement strand
TGAATCGCCTTGGCAGCCAGCACCGTTCCATCTTCAATGCTTATGCCTGGCTTGTACATAGCTTCCAGCACGCCGTAGGCTATCGGGGAGCCCGAGCCTGTGGCTACGACCTTGCGTTCCTCGATCTGGCCGCCCAATGCATCGAGCGAGTAGATCTTGGGGCCGTATCGGTCCGCGCCGCCCATGATCAGCTGCACCATGAAAGGATAGTAGCGACGGGAGGAGAGAATATTGGCGAGCATTGATGTTATGGCTTTGACTGTCATGTTCTCGCCTCTTTGCATCTTGTAGAGCCGGGCCTCGACCTGAACCATTCGGACAAGAGACTGGGCATCGCCCACCACGCCCGCCGTGGTCAGACCAACCAGATCATCGACCTGATAGATCTTCTTGGCGCTGCTGCTGGCTATGAAACTGCCCATGGTAGCACGGCTCTCCGATGCAAGGACTACACCTCCATCGCAGAGTACACCTACCGTAGTTGTACCTTTGAACACCTCGACCATCTAATTACCTCAACTAAAATCAGAAAACGGACAAGATGCTTTTTGCGCCTGCAATATAAATACTTTCCGCCGCATTGACGCTTTGCCTCCTTGCCTCCCTGCCGCTTTGACTCTTTGTCGCCTTGGCGCTTTGTTTCCATGTCGCCCTGCCGCCTTGTGCCTTGCTCTGGGAAATATGAAATATCAGTCCGTTCAAGGAGCGAGATGTGAGCGATAGTCTCGGCCTGGCCGCTTTTGTGCAAAAGTACTACATCGACCCCATAATCTATGATACCAGCTACAACCCGGTGGATACCATCACCTGGGCGATAATACTGGGCCTGTCCATAATCGGCCTGCTGAAACTGCTGGGCCGCCTGAAGATATCGATGGACGAGCGGCTGCTGCTATCCACCCTGCCCTACATTCTGGCAGGATCGAGCTTGAGGGTGATCGAGGACGCGAATTTAGTCGCAGCTCCCTGGAGATATCTCTTGATAACGCCGCTCATATTCTTCCTGGTATTTTTTGTGACCGCGGCCATATTGATCATGACCCGCAGGATCTGGGGGGAGCAATATCACAAAAAATATGCCGCCATCGGCTTTCTCTGGACCGGCGGCAATTTGGCGGTCCTGTCCACAGTCGGACTTGTGAATTCCTGGGTGATCGTCGCCGTCTTCCTGCTGGGCACAGCTTTTGCAGGAGGCGTGATCCTTTGCGGGCGGCGTCTGTCTGTACGGAGCCTACCGGCGCTTAAATTCCTGGACGGGAGAGACAGCCAGATGATCATCTACGCCCATATGCTGGATGCCAGTTCAACCTTCATCGGCGTGGACTGGTTTGACTATTACGAGAAGCACGTCGTTCCCACTTTTTTCATAAACCTGGCGGGAACTGCTGCGATTATGTATCCTCTGAAGTTGCTTGTTCTTCTGCCCGTGCTCTACATGATCGATAGATCAATGCAGGAGCCATCCATGCGAAACCTCACCAGGCTGGCTTTGATCACTCTGGGCCTGGCGCCAGCGGTCAGGAATACGCTGAGGCTGGCTCTGGGAGTGTGAAATAAAGACCCGCGTCCAGGCGGCTTGATGCAATGGCATATTTGGCGTACCAATATGTGAGCAGGGATATGAAACAAGATGGGATATAGGATAGGTAGGATAGGATAAGAGATGGATTAAAAGCTAGAATACATATACCCTATCGGAATTCTCCATCATATCCTTTGCGAGCTGCCCATAGAAGTCATCCGGCATCATGATCTCGTTTCTTGTCAGAATTCCTCTGGCCAGGATGTCCTCCTTGCAGGCGAATATTTCCACCGCTGTGTTTGGCAAGTCAGAGATACCAAGCATGTGGTAAACCCCATCACCTGCGAGGTACAGCTTCGCATCCCTGGAACATTCCATCAACCTGAAACAGAGCTGTGATCTTGAGGTCAACGGCGCTTTGGTCAATAAAAATGTGTCTGTCATCGATCTGCCTCAGAGGATCATCATATGATCAAAATTTCTAATTGTCTGGATGAACTGCTCATCATCCATAATCTCCACAAGCTCAATCAAATTCTTGTCCAGAAGATTGCGCTCTTTCAACGATTGCTTATGGGCAATCATTCTGATCTCCGGATAGGCGTAAATAAAATGGCTGAGGTTAGGGGCATCCAGGCTGCTGCTATCCTGGCTGGCCAGGGCCAGGTAAGCGCCATCGCCGTATAATCCGATGGTTGCGCTATGCGGCAGACACACAATGGCAGCGTGGAGCGCCCCGTATGCTTTTTCCGTGCCATAAGGCGCGGAATCTATCAGATAGACAACAGATTTCATAATGAATGCTCCTATCTAGTAATGGAAATCACCCGGTTGCTTTCGGCGATCATCATCTGGAAATCATACAAACTTGTTATTTTTATTGAGTCGGGATAATCCTTGCAGTCTTCAGGGCAATATCCTCTTGCCATTGCGCATCTCGGACAGGCTCTGATCTTTACGCCTCTTTCCGCCAGGTCTGAAAAGAGTCGTCCTGCATTGGGAAATTGCTGGGGCTGCTGGCCCAATTTGGGTATATGCAGGGCATCCATGTAGAGGAAGATGTTAACATTGTAGTCTTTCATAGCAGCATTGGCGATCTTGCAAGCGATCTCCGCATATTCCGAAATATAGGGCCCATCGGTCAGCAGTATTGTTAATGTCTTCAAATTATCCATTCCCCTGGACGCAGTTTATAATCCTGCTGAGAGCTTCTCTATTTGCCAGATAGCGTTTCTCCTGCAATGGTTTACACTTTTCCAGTGTCATCTCAGAACATGCAAGCAATATGGAAAAGTAAAAGCAGCTCTTCACTCCGCATTGCATGCAGTTGGTGCGAGGAAGGTGAAAAGTCACCTCCATTGGATCAATCTGCAATGCGGGTCCTCTTTCATCACAGAGCGATTTGGCATCTGCATCCTCGGACAATTTATTGATCCTGCCTATCACATCGCCTAATAGCTCTCGGGCCTGATCAGCATCGCCCAGTCTGGTCATGGTGACGGCTCCGGAGGCGTAGATGGAAATAACCGTATTTTGCATCTTTATGAGAACCGCATTCATTCTCCTGGAGTAGACCGCTTTTTCAAATTTCGAGGCAATTGTCTCGACCATCATTCCCGGTGCAGGATGAAGCCTTGCAACTATCCTGAACTTGGATTGATCTCCCAGGCACACCAGCAGCTTACTAAGCTGCTTGATCTGCAATGGAGTGTTTTTGGCAATATTTACCGAATCGGTGCTGGAACTGTTGCCAATTGTTCTTCCTGGGAGGTATTCATTGTTATGGTTTGTTTGACGGGTTCCGTCAAAGCAGAAACAATCGTTATCTGAATTCATAAATGAGGGAACGGACGTTATACCCATATATATACATTCTTGATCTAATTAGCGTTGTGATGCATGCGAATGATTAAGGTTGCTATGCATGCAAGCTTTGGCACAATACAGGCAGGGGCGGATGAAAAGGAACTCAAAGAGTCCATTGCAAAAGCAAGAATATTAATTCCAGGCGTTCTCTGTTTTTCGCATCAATTCGCGATAGATGTTTGCAGATCGAGAGTATTCCCAGTCTTCTCAACTGATCCTTATCCAGTCGTTTCTGCCACCAGAGATAGTTCCTTTCACCGATGCCTCTCCAAATGGCAGGTAAAGGGTGAAGGTTCCGGATGTGCTGTTTCCGTCAACGCTGTCAAGAGTCATTCGATAGAGGTAGACGCTGTCGAGAGTTACGACATTAAGGATCATAGAGTTTCCTTCTAAAAGTGAGCCCTCTGCAGCGCCCATCTGCCGGCTCAATCCTGCTTGAAGGTACCTGTGCCGAATAGGGCGGCTTCCGATTGTTGCAGTCGCAGCTCAATATCGCCAATGGGAATGGATTTCATGTCCCTCAGCTCCAGGCTCCAGTTGCCAGCCAGATTGCGGCCATAGGTCTGCAAACCAGGCAGGGCGGTGCCGCCTGTCTTTGCCAGGTACTCTGCGGTGTGCTCCGGATCGGATATCTGCATCGCATCCAGGGACGGGTCCATGCCCACCGGTTCCTTTACGATGGGCGTTGGTGATGTGCAGGCGCCGGAGATAATGCAGTAATTGCCGGAAGCATTAACATGATTTCGCTCAAATTGAACGTCTCGCCAAACCGCCATGTGTTCCAGGAACGCTTATTTTCCCAGAATCCCACTGTGCGCCTCTCGAAACTCCCGATCCCTCATCTGACAGGAGCACCGACCCTGGAACCATGAATAGTGAGTCATCTCCCTCCAGATCTCCTTCAGACTCCTGTCTCTTATATTGCCGAAGGACAGCGGCATGTAAGCGCAGGGCAGGGCCTCGCCTGCTCCGTCCACGTGAATCCATCTCCGCCCGGCAAAGCATCCGAACATCTCCGGGCCGAGCAGATAAGGCAGAGCCGTGACCCTCGGTCCTGCGGAGCGGTTCTTCTCCTTGTGGAAACGCTCAAGCCTTGCCACATCCCGATCGGTTAGGACCTCATCCACATGCGCCGCCCAGCGGCCCACAGCCACGATCTCGTAAAAAGAAAGTTCGTGAACGCCCAATTCTGTGGCCAGAGAGAATGCGTCCTCCAGATGATCGATGTTGTGCGGTGAAGTCACCATGAAGAGGTCGACCAGAAGGCCTGCCGCCAGGGCATTTTTCACGCCGTCAATGGCATCCCCGAAGGCTCCCTCGCGCCCCCGCACCCGGTCGTGCTCCTTTTCAAAGGGACTGTCTATGCTGATCCGCACCGCATAGAGCCCGGCCTGCTTTAGCTCCTTCGCCCTTTCTGCGGTGAGATGGTAGCCGCTGGTAAATGAGGTGGCGATGGCCCGGTCATCTACGGAGGCGACCAGGTCCGGCAGGTCCTTTCTCAGCATTGGCTCGCCACCGTCGAAGGTTATGAGATAAGAGCCCATATCCATAGCCTGGGATATGGCACTCTTGATAACTGCGCTCTCCAGAATCTCTCCCTGGCGGGAGGGGGCGCTGCAATGGATGCAGTCGTTGGGGCAGGCCCTCATGATAGCTATGGAAAACTGATCCGGCACCGGCCTGCGGGTTAAAGCCGCCACCTGGGCGGAGAGCATGCGGTCGAATGCCTTGCTCGGTGCAGGAGGAACCCATGTGGAGAAGATGAATCTATCCGGGCCGCTGCTTATCGGCTTCTCATCGATGAATATCTCATTGATCTTATCCATTATCGGACCGGCCAGAGGGGCAAGCGCGCCCCGAGCGGCCAGACGGATGCCTCTTCCTTCCGCCGAGGCCTCGATTCTCAGCAGAGGCTTTTTTGCAATCTGCATTTGTTCAGTCCCCGGCGCGTCATCTCATCCACTATGCTCTCCAGGCGAGATAACATCTCCTCGCTTCCTGTCGAGAGAGAAAGCTCTTCTTTAGCGAGGCTGCTGTGGTTCTCGATGACCTTGATGCACATCTGCCTTGCGATTTCGTCCTCATGCTGTTTGCGGTAGATAATGGGAAGAGTAACGGATGTCTTCTGGGAGGATTTTCCCTGATCCAGGCCGAGGAATTCCTCCAGGTCATCCAGCACCTGATAGCTCAGGCCCAGGTTCGTCCCGTAGCTCTCCAGCCTTGCCGCATCCTCCTCACCCGCTCCGGCGATCAGCCCGCCCATCTTTGCTGACGCGGAGAAGAGTGAGGCGGTCTTCTTGGAAATGCACTGATAGTAATCGTTCTCAGAAGAGGCATAAGAGAGGTCCATCAATTCTCCCTCCGACATATCCATGCAGGCGGAGGCAAATGTGCTGATAACTGGCTGGCTGTAATGGGATATCAGCTCTATGGATCTGGATATCAGCCAGTCTCCGGCAAGCAGGGCCGCGTCAGGGCCAAAACGCTGCAATGCGCTCTGCGCTCCTCTTCTCTCCAGCCCCTGGTCGAGGATATCGTCATGCACCAGGGAGGCGGCATGAACCAATTCGATGGCCATGGCCGCGTTCATGGCCGAAGCGGCGCTCTCGCCCATTGCCTGCGCTGAGAAGATCAGGATAAGGGGCCGGACCCTTTTTCCTGGCGATGAGAGCACATAGCCGATTATCTCGCCCAGAGGAGAATTGGGCAGGCTTCTCACAAGCTCGGCGAGTCGCTTATTTATAAGATTGTATTCATCCCAGCCGGTGAACATCAGATGGGTTTACTGCCGGGCGGGATATTTAGCTTTTGCTAAGGGACTACACACTAAGGGCAATACGGGTGCCATCCTCCTAACCCTGATATTGATGTGATACTCAGATCCGCTCTTGCGAAGTGTCGCGCTGGTCGGCTTTGATCCCAGGAGATGATTTCTCGGATAGTCTCCCAGGAACCAGCTTGATTCTTTGTCTTGACAATAAAATCGTTGGGCGAACTGATGGTTTATAGAGGCCTAACGGCTTTTCGCCCCACCCCTTAAGGAACAGGGCCTCATGCCTGCTTTTCTGTGATAGAATCCTTGATGAACACCGAATTCTTGAAGACATTAAGCTGGCAGCAATAACAGGCACATAGAAATAATCGTGCCGAAGAGACCCCTTCGGACTGCCAAAAGGGGGTTAGGAGAGGCTAGACTATGGGCGTCAGGCTGATCCGGTTCCTGTCTTCCAGGAGCATGTAGTAAGGTTCAGTTCTGGGAATGATTCCGTACAGGCTGAGTCCGCCATTCAATTCATTTACCAGCAGATAAGCATCCGCAGTGTGGACGGCCATATTTATGCTCTCCTGGCCGCTCTTTACTACGAGCACATTTATGTCGTTGGTCTCCTTCCAATTGCTGATCATCAGGTTGACGAGGTTGAGCACTGCCTTGTAGCCAAAGGCGAACTCTATCGAATCAAGGCCGATGATATTCAGTATGGGTCGGCCCGTCCGATCTCTCAGCTCATTCCATTTCTCCCGCAGCCCCTCCCCCCACGCCACCGGGTCCTCTCCCTCCGGAGAAGAGACAACGACATTGGTGGGCACAAAAATGTCCCGCTTGCTCAACTGGTAGCCAATGCTGGGCAGGATAAAAACCCCCCGGCCGTTCTTGAGGGCATTCGATGCCAGGGCAGTCAGGATCTGGTAATACCTCTTGCCCACGCCGTGATCTATCTCCAGCACATTGCATGAGCCGTACTTCAGACCGCCGGTGATGGTATCCAGGTCAGGGATACCGGTGGAGATGCGATCAGCTTTGGGGTCGGGAACCCTCATGCCATCGCTGGCGATTCGGGCATCGGTATGTTCCCGGTAAGGCTCAAAGAACCGGAACCGTCCATTGTGCAGCGTGACGGTGTAGGTCTTTTGGCCGATCTCAA
>JAQVZT010000130.1 GCA_028708055.1 Methanothrix sp. | reverse complement strand
TCAGGAGATGGACGCAAAATATGTCAATAAGCTGAACGCAAGGATGGGACTGCCGTTCATCAAATCGCTATACACAACCCGAGATGTCACTGCTTCTCTGCGTCTCTTTCAGACCCTCGAATATGAGCGAACGGTGGAGATTTTTCCTGGATTCAAGCTAACCTTCAGAAATGCAGGACACATTCTCGGATCAGCTACGGTCGCGCTGGAGATAGCCGAGGGGCAGGAGGAGAAGAAGGTTACAAGGCTTGGCTTCACCGGAGATCTGGGGCGAGAAGGTGCCGCCGTGGTTCGAGACCCCGTGGTCTTTGATCGGGCCGATGTCCTCATCACGGAATCGACTTACGGGGGCCGCTATCACGGTCCGATGAATGATGCCAAAGAGAAGCTTGCCAGAATCGTAACCGAGACGGCCCAGAATAGAGGACTGCTCATCATTCCTGCATTTGCCGTGGGCAGAACCCAGGATGTGGTATATCATCTGCATGAATTGATGGAATCAAAGCAGATTCCTCCCGTGCCCGTCTATGTGGACAGCCCCCTGGCAACCAATATCACTGAGATCTTCCGGAATCATCCCGAGTGCTATGATGAGGAGACCGAGCGGCTCTTGCTGCAAGACGGAGGGACGGACCCGTTTGGATTTAGCAGGCTTGTGTACACTCATAGCACTGAGGACTCAAAGAAGCTCAACAATGCACCTAGGCCGGCGATAATCATCAGCGCTTCGGGGATGTGCGAGGGCGGAAGAGTGCTCCATCACCTGCGCCGCAATATCGGCGACCCCAGGACCACGGTCCTCTTCGTGGGATTTCAGGCGGAGAACACTCTGGGGCGAAAGCTCCTCTCCGGGGACAGGACGGCGCGAATATACGGCGAGGAGTATGAGGTAAGGGCCAGAATCGAGGAGATTGAAGGCTACAGCGCCCATGCGGACGGGGGCGAGCTGCTCGATTTCATCTCCGCGATACCCAAGAAGCCTGAAAAGGTGTTCGTGGTTCACGGCGAGCCGAATGCCGCAGCCGCACTGGCTGCGGGGCTTGGCAAGAGGGGTTTCGGAGACGTCGAGATTCCGGCGAGAGGAGATCGTTTCGAGATCACATAGACCTATAATAGCGGTCTGCCCGGCGGCTCATCGCTATCCAGGAAATGATTGATACCCAGGCGGTCCGGATCGTTATGGGGCTCTACTCCTTCGTCGAAGCTGTCGGATTGCATAAACTTTCTTACCGCAGAGGTTTCATAGTCAGCACCAGATGGGCCCCAGTCCTCTTTCAGGAAATTTCTCATGGAAGGAGCATAGCCAGTGTAGCTGCCGAAGGACCAGTCCTCTCCGCTCAGAAACGGCAGATAGAAGGAGAACTGATTCCAGATGGGCAAGATGGAATGATAATGGCTGGTGGCGTTCTGATCTCTCAGAAACCCGGTCTCGGGCCGGTAGATGGTGGCCATCAGCAGAACTGGAGATATTGCAGTGGTATTGTTGCCGGGAACAATGGCGCTGAAGGTGAGAGGTGTGCCGTAGCTCGGATAGCCCAGTCCCTGGCCATAGGCGTCGCTGCCGCCATAAAGGTACATCGTCCCCTCGCTGATGCCTGACAGGAGCATGAACATGAGCGATATCATTGTCCAGTATTTCATTATATTGCCGCTATTGTGATATGAAGGATATAACGATTGGGATAGTTTGATAGATGAGGGTGCGCAAGACACCCTCATCGCCATCCCGACCATTGTAAGACAACTGCGCATTTTGCTGCATCCTGCACAATGGATGCTATTCCGAGATCAGCTTGAACTTCTCCCATGCGCCAATAGCGTTGCGGTTAGCTACGACTGCACCGCCACCGCCGCCTTCGGCGCAGACATACTGGCCGTTGGAGACCTGCAATGCTACGATGCCGTTTCCGCAATATATAAGTCCAAAGTTTTCCCAGGCACCTATGGCATTGCGGTTAGCGACAACCTGACCGCCGCCGCTGCCTTCAGCGCAGAGGTACTGGCTATTGGAGGCCTGCAAAGCTATATTGCCGTTACCTCGATCAATGAGTTTAAATGTCTCCCATGCGCCTATTGCATTGCGATTAGCTACGACTGCACCGCCTCCTCCGCCTTCAGCACAGACGTACTGGCCGTTGGAGACCTGCAGCGCAATTTTGCTGGGTCTACGGAGGTCCATTAACTGGAACTTCTCCCATGCGCCTATTGCATTGCGGTTAGCTACGACTGCACCGCCACCTCCGCCTTCGGCGCAGACATACTGGCCATTGGAGGCCTGCAGAGCATAACATCCATTTCCCTTGTCGATGAGTTTGAATGTCTCCCAGGCACCTATGACATTGCGATTAGCTACGACTGCACCACCACCGCTGCCTTCAGCGCAGAGGTACTGGCCATTGGAGGCCTGCAGAGCATAATATCCATTTCCCCGGTCGATGAGTTTGAATGTCTCCCAGGCACCTATTGCATTGCGGTTAGCGACAACTGTACTGCCGCCGCCGCCTTCTGCACAGAGGAATTTTCCATTTGATGCTTTAATGGCTACTGAAGTAATTTTATTTATTCCATGGCTTTGATATACAGAACCCATTTCAGAGGCATATCCATATTTTGCGATCCAGTTGTCCCAAAAACCATTGATTGATGTAGGTTTATGGTCTTTCATAATGGAAAATATCTGACTGAATCCTAAAGACAAATAATCCTTGTCGGGATCTGATGGAAAATTATTTGCATCAAATATGTCCCACCAAATGCTGGCTACAGCACCTTCAATAATCGAGCCTGTATCAGCTGCTTTGCAGGTCGTCCCTAGATGCCAATTATTGTCTTCAATATTTGTTTGTCTGCCGCAGGTTATATCGACGCAGTTGTCTGGTGAGTTATCTACTGCACACATCAGAAATTCTGCCCAACCTTCCGTTACTGCGAAACCAGGACAGCTTATAGTATTAATATAATGATCTCCTGGATGACAACCATTTGGAAAATTGCCATACAGATAATACATAATACAGTGAGCATATTCATGAGTTACCGTTGTACTATCCCAATATGCTGAACTTTGCTGTGGCAAGTAAATATTATCGCCATCTGAACAGGGCCAGGGTATATTATTATCGTTTAGACATTCACTGGAAGGCCATTTAACAGATATTTTTGATCTTTTATATCCTGCGCTGTTATCGAGCCATTGATATACCTTAATGACATAATCATATGCTTGCCAACCTTGATAGGTTTTAGACAGATAATAAGATCCTAAATAGTTTGTTCCTGCCGAGATTTCGACTGAACCACTGTTGGGGATTTGAGTATAGTACAAGCTATTTCCATCCGTAGTAACACGGACGGCCTCGGAATCGCACAATATTTTTATGAAAATTCTAATATTGCTAGAAAGATAAGTATTAAAGCTAAATTTTCCTGAGGAATCTGTATTAGATGTGCTCAATAATTGGTTAGCATTTGGAGAATTATCCTTCCATAATTCTACTATTGCAGATCTTACAGGATGCTGCGTACCGCCATTATCTTCATAATTTAAATACCCATAAACGTTTGCCGTACCTGCAGAAAAATTGGTGCAGCTCGAGTTATCTTCATAGGAATCCTGCAAAATTCTCTTGCTTTTTTGCCTATTAAGTGGACTTGGTTCCCCGTTGAAGAGATATAATGCCCCTCCGGAAATATTTATATTTTTTACAAAGTATTTATTAAATCCTTTAAATTTCTCGTTTTCGACCCTGGCACTAAGCACAAATTCGCCACTTTCAACGGGTTTAATTAAGACTGTGAGATTTACTATTTTGCCCTTTTGAAGATCTCCATTCCAAACTGACTCACCGCTAATCAGCTCAATCTCATCAGGAAGAATTATTTTAACCGTAGTGTTTGGAGCATCCAATATCGTCTCGATTGCAAAATTAAGCTCCACTGTGCTATTTATGGTAGGATTGCCGATCAAGCTAAAGTTTCCTATATATAATTCCGTCCTGCTCAGATCCCTTGCGGAATTGAAGCCTGAATTGCTGTAATTGATTTCTTCAGCGCTAACCGGTAAGATTAAAACGAGCGCACTGATTAGCAGAAACATTATTGGCACAATATATTTAGTCATGGTAACTTGAACCTCTCTTACTCCAAAAACGTATGCTATCATTTAAGTCCAGCCATGTATTAAATCAGTATATGTATATATAGTTTTCTATCGATATACCAAGCCAGAAAGCATGTTTAATTTCCATAATTACTAATAGTTATTAAAGTTTTATTTTTAGTATTAAATGTTATAATGCCAATATCTTGTATCAAAAAAATTGTCTTAGCCCGTGAATAATGATGGGACACAAGATTCCCACATCACCATCACGATCATTGCAAGACAGCTACGCATTTTACCGCATCCTGCACAATGGATATTATATCGAGATCAGCTTAAACTTCTCCCAGGCGCCAATAGCGTTGCGGTTAGCAACGACCGCTCCGCCACCGCTGCCTTCAGCACAGACGTACTGGCCGTTGGAGACCTGCAATGCTACGATGCCGTTTCCGCAGTAGATAAGTCCAAAGTTTTCCCAGGCACCTATGGCATTGCGGTTAGCGACAACCTGACCGCCGCCGCTGCCTTCAGCGCAGAGATACTGGCCATTGGATGCCTGCAAAGCTATGTAGCCGTTACCTCGATCAACGAGATTGAACCTCTCCCAGGCGCCTATTGCATTGCGGTTAGCTACGACTGCCCCGCCACCGCTGCCTTCAGCACAGACGTACTGGCCGTTGGAGACCTGCAGCGCAATTTTGCCGGGTCTCTGGAGATCCATTAACCGGAACCTCTCCCAGGCGCCTATTGCATTGCGGTTAGCTACGACTGCTCCGCCACCGCCGCCCTCGGCGCAGACATACTGACCATTGGCAGCCTGCAGAGCATAATATCCATTTCCCTGGTCGATGAGTCTGAATGTCTCCCAGACACCTATTGCATTGCGGTTAGCGACAACTGAACCGCCACCGCCGCCTTCGGCACAGACATACTGGCCATTGGCAGCCTGCAGAGCATAATATCCATTTCCCTGGTCGATGAGTTTGAATGTCTCCCAGGCGCCTATAGCATTGCGATTCGCGACAACTGAACCGCCACCGCCGCCTTCGGCACAGAGGTACTTTCCATTTGATGCTTTGATGGCAATGGAATTAGATGCAGCTGAATTGGCAGCTGCAAATGATGCAGTGCTGCTGGCCCATCCCGTCCCAGCGGAGTTGGTCGCATAGGATCTGTAATAGTAAGTGGTTCCTGGTGTGAGCGCACTCAAATCAGCATAATAAGTTCCCATGCCGTGAATTCCTAAATCTGCGGTGTTCTGCCAGGAACCCGTTCCTGCATCGATCGTACCCCAGCCGATATACAACTGCGGGTTCGAACCTCCTGTGCTTGTTATCTGCGCGCCAATCGTAGCGACCGTTTTTCCGATGCCGAAAGCAGGCATATTATCGACTGTGGGAGCTGTCGGAACGGCTTCGATCCATCGGTGATACGCTACATTCAGCAGCGGGACAAACTCTGCGGTTGCCTTGAGGTTCCCTGCCCGACTGGGGTGGTCATCTCCCGATGGATAAGCCAGCACATTGTGGGATGGATTACCATCGAAGATGTGCTGAATTGCTCCGCCCCATATGCGGTGGTGATTGCCAGCTGCCCAGCCCAGATCGTTCACGCTGGCCGTTCCACCGTTAGTTGTCAGGACGTTGTAGAAATCGAACACAAATACGTTGCTGTAGGGATAGCCACTGAGCCAGTCATTTACGAGCCATTGATTGAAGGAGCGGGCATTGCTGGAGTATTCTGCATTGCTGAGTGGTGGCGCTGCTATCACTATGAAGAGTTTCTCTTGATGATTGCGGAAATATTCTAAGAGGTCTATATAAATCCCTTTTGCGTTTGCAACTGTATGATGCTCAGAGCCGCTGTCCTGACCGCACAGAGGATTGCTTTCTATTGGCGGCACAGGATCGCTGGGGTCGCCTTGAAGTGCGGAGTTGGGGAAACATGATTTGAACATTACTATCTCATTCTGGCCGCCGGGGTTGGTAGGGAGTCTGGAATAGTCACAATGTTGGTCGCTCTCTGCGTATAATGCATTCATGTATTCGTTGCTATCGGGTCCTCTGAACCACAGCCACCAATGGCCAATGTCCGTGTGATCTCCAATGCTGTTAGGTCCCCACCCGTAGTTGGTATCGCTTACAAAGTAGTTATTATTGCGCAGTTCCAGACCTAAGCCGCCATTTAGGTCATTGAGCCAGTTCTCACCGGTAGAGTGGTGTATAAAGATCAAACGAACGGGACTTGAAGGCGGGTTTGGATCTATCTGCGATACTCCTGGATTCTTGTCGGTTATATCCGAATTTAAGATAGGAACTGCAAGAGTTCGATTTTCAAGAGTCTCATTGGCTGCGGAATCGATCTGTGCTGCCAGGATGGAGCACAATATGAACGCGCATGATATAATTGATAATGCACTGCGTATCTTAATTTTATTAGGAACAGGCATGATTTTAATCGTTAACAGTCAAAATATATAAACTTTTCATTGTATCAAATGGGCCACCGCCTCTTCCGCGAATGAATTCAACCAGCAGGAATTGGCAATCCGGAGGAATACCGGATATGCACGGGATTATCCAACGTATTTCTTGAATTAATGGCCAAAATCGCCTTTTCAGTTTGATTGGACTTTCATATCCAGATCGATCAGCTATTAAGAGAAAGATCAGAGTATTTTCCCATTAAAGAACTCTACGAGTTGAATTTAGAAAACGACTCGATTGTTGTCCTCCGACCGACATGTTTAAATGGGGTACGGCTTACCTTCAGTCCTGCTGGGCAGGTAGATCAGCTGGAAGATCGCTACCTTGGCATGGTAGAGGCCTCGGGTTCAAATCCCGACCTGTCCATTTCTGACTTCTTTTCTGTGGCTTAAATTCCATGATCCATTTGTCCGAGACAGTTTGCTCGAGAATCACCGGTCATCGATTCGGGCAAAGGCTTATCATGCCTGAAGATTTCGCAAAGGATGAGGAAGATGTACGAGATCCTGCAGATGCTGGCGATGGCCTTTGCCGTCGGACTTACTGGAGCGCTGGCGCCCGGGCCGACGCTGGTGGCCACCATCAACTCCTCTCTTAAAGACGGCTGGATTGCCGGCCCAAAGGTCGCGGCAGGCCATGCCCTGGTTGAGACCCTGATATTTTTCCTCATCATCGGCGGGCTGGCGGACGTCATGCAGGGCTATTCCCGCGCCATCGCTCTGCTGG